>JAFQUG010000229.1 GCA_017408625.1 Clostridia bacterium
GCTTGCCACCGCGCACCACGCGGACGACAACTTGGAAACGCTGCTCTTTCGCCTTTGTCGCGGCACGGACACGCAAGGGCTGCGCGGCATTCCCGCATTCGCCCACTTACCCGGCACGCCCGAGGACAGCTCTCTTTGCTTATTCAGACCGCTTTTGCAGCTGACCAAGCAGGAAATTTTAGACGAATGCGGCGCAAGAGGATTGGATTTTGTGACCGACGCCACAAACGCATGCGACGACTACGCGCGCAACCGCATCCGCAATCGCGTCATCCCCGAGCTGGAGCAATTGTTTGCACACCCCCAGCACGCTGCCCAACGGCTTTGCCGCGCAGCTGCCGAGGATTGCGATGCGCTGGACGCTGTGGCCGATCAGCTCTATGTCGCGCATGCAAACGACGGTCGTCTGCCTACCGCACTTTTGCGTACGCAGCCGCCTGCAATTGCAAAAAGGCTGATCCGCCTTTGCTATGCGGACTTTGCACACCAAAGCGGGATCTCTTATGCCATGGCTGAGGCAGTGCACTTGGACGCCGTGTGGCAGAAGATCTGCGCCGGCAAGACCGGCAGCATCAGCCTGCCTTGCGATATTTGCGCCGTGATCGATCGCGATTTTCTGCGCATGACAAAGCACCAAAGGCACGTGCAAAAAATTTCCTATTCCTTTCCGCTGCAAGAGGGATGGACCGAGCTTTGTGACGCAGATGTGACGGTTTGGGCGAATTTTCCCGAAAATCCTTTGATGGACACGCCTTGTCCTTCAAATGTTTACAATTTATATACAGAACTGCGGGTAAGATTTGATACAATAGTAGGACAGGTCTTTTTGAGGCCGATCAGAGAAGGTGATGTCATCCTCTCGGGCGGTATGCATAAAAAAATCCGTAAGCTCTATTCGGCAGAGGGCATTCCGCTTTCCCTGCGGGCAAAGCTCCCCTTGCTCTGCGATCATGACGGCGTCATTGCCGTACCCGGCATCTGCCTGCGCGACGGTGCTGCCGCTGCGCAGGATCAAAAAACGCTTGATCTACGCATTTATTTGCATAAAACAATTTGATACTTGAATGAAAAGGGGCATACCATGATAAAGAATGATATCGAAAAAATTCTTATCAGCGAGCAACAGTTGAGCGACATGATCGACCGACTGGCACTGCAGATCACCAACGATTATAAGGACTCAAAGCGTAAGCTGGTGTTCGTCGTCATCCTCAAGGGCTCGATCCCCTTTGCAACCGAGCTGATGAAGCGCGTCACACTGCCGCTTGAGATCGAGGTCATGAAGGTCTCGTCCTACGGCGCGGGCACAAAATCCTCGGGGGAGATCCGTATCCATACCGATCTGCTCCGCGACGACCTGCCCGATTGCGATCTTTTGATCATCGAGGACATCGTGGACAGCGGCAGAACGTTGCAAAGACTGACACAGCTTTTCGCCAACAGACTTGCAGGCAGCGTCAAGACCTGTACCATGCTGGATAAGCCCGATCGACGCGAGGTGGAATTCGTGCCCGATTATTGCGGCACGGTCATTCCCAACGAATTTGTGGTCGGCTTTGGCCTTGACTACAATGAAAAATACAGAAATCTGCCCTTTGTGGGCGTTCTGAAGCCGGAGATCTACCAGTAAAATCCGGCAGCAGCGAATACATAGTACCCAACCAACGGAGGTTTTGAATGAAGAATAATTTCAAGGTGATCCTGTTTTACGTGATCTTTATTGCTGTGATCGCGTTCGTCGTCGTGATGCTGTTCACGGGCGGCAACAAACAGACCATCACCGACGTTACCGATTATCAGGACGTCATCAAGGTCTTCGCCGACACCAAGGATACAGACGGCGACGGCGTTGCAGACACGGGCGTAAAGAGCTGCGTGATCAGCTTCCGCCACAGAACCCTGACCTACACCACACACGAGGATAAGACTTTCCGCTACGAGATCGCGGATATGGAATACTTCCAGCGTGACCTTAGCCCCATCATCGTCTCGCTTTCCGAGCAGGGACTGATCGAAGAGGTGGTCAACGAGCCGGTGATCACACTGCCCGGCTGGGTCTCCTATCTCCCCTTCCTTCTGATCATCGTGGTCTTTATCGTCTTCTATTTTATCGCCATGAAGCGCGCCAACAACGAGGGCAACAAGATCAACAACTTTGGCAAAGCACGCGTCAAAACGCCTGTGCCCGATGATAAGAACAAGATCCGCTTCAAGGACGTAGCAGGTGCAGACGAGGAAAAGCAGGAGCTGCAGGAGATCGTGGAATTCCTCAAAGCCCCCGGCAAATTCTCCAGACTCGGCGCAAAAATTCCCCATGGCGTTCTGCTCATGGGCCCTCCCGGTACGGGTAAAACACTGCTTGCAAAGGCAGTTGCAGGTGAAGCCGGCGTTCCCTTTTTCTCGATCTCGGGCTCCGATTTCGTGGAAATGTACGTCGGTGTGGGTGCTTCCCGTGTGCGCGACCTGTTTGAAAGCGCGCGTAAAGCCCCCGCATCCATTATCTTTATCGACGAGATCGACGCAGTCGGCCGTCACAGAGGTGCAGGTCTTGGCGGCGGTCACGACGAGAGAGAGCAAACGCTCAACCAGCTGCTGGTAGAAATGGACGGCTTTGGCTCTCACGAGGGCATTATCGTCATCGCAGCCACCAACCGCCCCGATATCCTTGACCCCGCACTGCTCAGACCCGGCCGTTTTGACCGTCAGATCACGGTCAACTACCCCGACATGAAGGGCAGAGAGGAGATCCTCAAGGTGCATGCCAAGGGCAAGCCGATCGAGGAGACGGTAGACTTTGCCGAGATCTCCAAGCACACTCCGGGCTTTACCGGTGCTGATCTTGCCAACCTGCTCAACGAGGCTGCATTGCTGGCAGCTCGTAAGAACAAGTCGCTGATCGGTATGGAGGACATTGACGAGGCGTACCTCAAGGTCGTACTCGGTCCGCAGAAAAAGAGCCATATCCGCACCCCCGAGGACAACAAGCTTTGCGCATATCACGAGGCAGGCCATGCAGTGGTTTCCTACTTCTGCCCCAAGGCCAACCCCGTATCCTATATTACCATCATTCCCGCAGGCTCTGCAGGCGGTGTGACGCTCACGCCTCCCACCGAGGACAGAATGGGCAGAACCAAGGGTCAGATGTTAGACGACGTTGCAGTCGCACTTGGCGGCCGTGCTGCCGAGCAGCTGGTGCTGGAGGATATCTCCACCGGCGCATCCAGCGATATCCAGCACGCAACCTCCACCATTCGCAGCATGATTACCCGCTACGGTATGTCCGAGACGCTCGGTACCGTGCTGTACGGCTCGGCACACTCCAGCTCCGAGGTATTCCTTGGCAGAGACTTCTCTTCCGGCAAGGATTACTCCGAGGAAACGGCTGCTGCCATTGACCGCGAAACCAGACTGATCATGGATGCGCAATACAAGCGCGCCATCGAGATCCTTTCCGCGCACATGGATAAGCTGCACTTTATTGCAGAGTATCTTCTGAACCACGAAAACATGGACGGCGACCAGTTCAAGGCCGCCATGGACGGTTATCCCACGGTGGAAGAGCTTGAGCAAATGCTCGAAGAAAAGAAGCGCAAGAGCCGCGAGGAAAACGAGCAAAAAGAGCAGGCTGAGCAGGAGCGCGCACGTCGCGAGGCTGAGGAGAAGGCAAATGAAAATCCCTTCCCCTACGCACAGCCTGAGCCCGAAGAAGATAAGAAAAACGACAAAAAGGACGACGACAACAGCGGATTTTTCTCGCTGTAAGCCGTCAAAAGGTCATAAGGAAAACCCTCGCGATTTTCGCGAGGGTTTTCTACATTTATTATATACAAATCTGATCACGTTTCGCTCTCGTAGAGATACTCATGCACAGGTCCTGCAGGTTTGATCGGTATGAAGCTGAGAATGGGAAAGATCAGGAAGGCAAGCTCGGACAGGATCACCATACCCGCAATCAGCAGCCACGCACCCCAGGTGGGCACGTATGCCTTGAAAATGCGGAAATGGGAAATGTACAGAAGCACGGCCATCCAGACAGCGGCCAGCAACGTCAGCACGGTCAGCACGACTGTTACGAGCGCGACAACACTCACCACGGCGTCGGGCAAAGTAAGCTCGGAAGAGAGCACCGTAATGACCGCACCGATCACGGCCAGCGTCGTCAGCACGGAAAACACGATCACCGAGACCACACCCTGCTTGAGTAACGATTTTCTGTAAGGATCTTCACGCTCTGCAGCAGCATCTCCCGCGCGCAGAATTGCCACGGGCGGAAGCAAGAACGCCCACACCCAGGACCAGACCGGACGAAACGCGCCCAATTTATTACAAATACGTGCAAGCCCGATGGCTTGAATGACCGAGGGGATCAGCGCGATCAACGCCATGATAAAGAAAAAGATTGCATAGATCAGCAGGACCATAACACTCAGATTAAGCATATCTTGCTCTCCTTATATCAAAAGAATTGGATGCTTTATTATAGCATATGCATCATGGTATGTCAAGAGTGGCGACGAACGTCCGCGTGTTATGACACGGTTTTAGGCAAATCATCATCCGGCGTCTTGATTTTTCGTAACGGGAAAAAGCTGAGAATTGGAAGAAACCAAAAGGATACCTTATAAAGAACAACAATGCCGATCACAGCTAACCATGCGCCCCATATGGGCATAAAGGCTTTCAAAATACGAAAATAAGAAATGAACAGCAATACGATCGTCCAAACGGCAAATACCAGCGTCGGAACCGTCAAGAGGATCATCGCAACCAAGCTGACGTAAACAAGGCGGCTTGACCAGGAAAGCAGCGTGGCCGTGACCGCCAAAGCAGCACAAAGCACGGCGAATACGCAGCATACAACAAACAAAATTATGATCTTCACGCCTTGCTTGAAATACCGACGCTTATTCTCATCCTCTCTCTTGGCAGCGGCATCCCCTGCGCGAAAAATCGCAATCGGCGGAAAAAACAGTGCCCACACCCAAGACCAAATGCGAGGAAACGCCTGCAGCTTGTTACACACACGCGCAAGGCCGATGGAGGTGACCAATGAACGGATCAGTTCGGGGAGCAGCTCGATCAGAATCAAGATACCAAAGGTCAGCGTCCAAATCAGTATGATGGTGGTACTGAACATATCCTCGCCGTTCATCATCGTTCCTCCCTGCTCCATAGAATATGATATCTTATTATAGCATGATTGCACGGAAATGTCAAGAAAAGCCACTTTTCCAAAAGAGCGCCCGTATGGGAACCCCCACCACCGCAACCGCGCCATTGAAACTCATGCAATTCGTTTCAATGATCGCTGCGGTCCCCCTCCCGCAGCGGGGAGGCTCATTTAGGCATCCGATCTTGTCTGTTTATCCGCTTTTGGGAAGCTTTTGCATCCGTATTTTGAATATTTCTCGGTACGGTTGCCC
>JAFQUG010000230.1 GCA_017408625.1 Clostridia bacterium
ATGCACCGGGGTCACCCTCGTCCGCGTTACATGCAACGTACTTCTTGACCTGGCCACGGTTGCCCGAAGCGAACTTCCACTTAAGACCGGTGGGGAATCCGCCGCCGCCACGGCCGCGCAAGCCGGAATCCAGAACGGTCTGGATAACCTCGTCGGGGGTCATTTCGCGCAGAGCCTTCTCCAGTGCGAAGTAACCGTCCATAGCGATATACTCGTCAATATTTTCAGGGTTGATCACACCGCAGTTACGCAGCGCAACTCTCTTCTGCTTCTTGTAGAAGGTGGTCTCGCTCAGGGAAGCTGCCTCCAGCTCCTCTTCGCCGTTTGCTGCAGCGTCGGTCTCGTTGTAAACCAGACGCTCCACGATTCTACCCTTCTCCAGATGCTCGGAAACGATCTCGGGGATGTCGTCAAGCGTGACTCTGGAATAGAAGGTGCCTTCGGGATATACGATCATGATCGGACCGAGAGCGCAAAGACCGAAGCAACCGGTCAGAACGATCTTGATTTCCTGATCCAGACCCTTGGCCTTGAGTTCCTCTGCCAGCTTTTCGCTCAGCTTAACGCTGCCCGAAGAGCTACAGCCGGTACCGCCGCAAATCAGTACATGAGAACGAATCATAACTCTTTAATCCTCCTTGATTACTTCTTGTTTGCGTTGATGGTGTACTCAGCAACGGGCTTGCCACCCTTGATGTGCTTTTCGATAACCTCTGCTGCCTTCTCGGCGGTCATCTTGACATAAGTAACCTTCTCTGCATCCTTGGTGTAAACCTCGACGACGGGCTCGTACTGGCAAATGCCGATACAACCGGTCTGAGTAACGATAACACTCTCGCCCAAGCCTGCTTCGTTGATACCCTGTACAAAAGCATTCAGAACGGGACGTGCACCTGCTGCGATACCGCAGGTAGCCATGCCGACTACGATACGGATGTCACCGCTGGATTTGCGCAGAACAACCTTGTCCTGCATTTTGGCCTTGATGGCCTTCAGCTCTTCAAGTGACTTCATTGTGATGATCCTTTCAGAAATAATTATAAATTTTTTTATAAACCAACTTCAGTTGAGCCCCTCGTACTGCTCGTAGAGGTACGAGCCGATCCATTCAAGGATCTCGGGCTCGCCAAGCGAGATATCCTCGCCCAGCACCTCGCGCAGCGCGCGAGTGGAAAGTGTGACTTCACCCTTCTCGGTTCTGTGCAGATACTCAAAATCGATCTCGGGCGAGCCCTGGATCAGCGTTTTGACGGTATCCACCATATTGCCAAGCGGGATAAAGTCGATATGATCTTTGCCGAACCTTGCGTGCGTCACGGTTCCGTGATGCTCCCCTTGCGACTGGTGCACCGAGGAGATCTCCACCGATCCGCCGGTCATCTCGGCAAGCATCTTCAAAAACGGGATGCCAAGTCCGACCTTGCGGGTCTTTCTTGTGGTAAAGAACGGATTGGCCAGCTTTTCAAGCTGCTGCTCGGTCATACCGCAGCCGTTGTCACGCACGGTAAAATCCAGCCATGCACCCTGCTCGATCAGTTCAACGGAGATCAGCGTCGCGCCTGCTCTGACCGAATTCATGGTAATATCCAGTACGTAAAGCGAAAGCTCGTCCATATCAGTCTCCTGTTCTCTTGCCAAGCAAATAATCGATCAGACGGTCTCTGACGTGCTGCGAGGAATACGGCTCGTCGTCGATCTCGACGGCAAAGCCCTCCTCGGCAATATCTGTCAGATAATGCGCATCGGATGACGCCACGTAGGTCAATTTCCTTTCCGCAAGAATAGGAAAGCGTTCAAGGCAATCCGAGAGCGACGCGATATCGTTCAGCTCGAACGCCGTAAAGTGCGGATCGGGCGGAAAATCGCCCAGCATCGAGATGATGCCGTTTGAGGAGCGGTCGATATGTGCGGGATAGCACACGCCGCCGCGCTTTTTCACCTCGGCATACGCCTCTTCAAGCGACAGGTAAGACGCGTTGAGCAGCAAGTACTCCTCCTCGTCCACCACCTCGTCGTTCTCGTCCGTGATACACTGTCTGCCGAATATTTCGGGCTCGTTTTTGATTTTGAAGCGACGCTTGTCCACAAATTCCCCGAATTCCATCGCACTCTCCAGATCACGAAACAGGCAGACCGCGTGAATATCCTCTGCGGTGGTCAGCTCCATGCCCGCAACGGGTATGATGCCGTTTGCCTTGGCGATCTTGAAAAAGGCGGGACAGTTTTTGGTGGAATTATGATCGGTCAACGCCACGATCTGCAATCCGTTGAGCAGCGACATACCCACGATGTTGCCCGGGGTCATATCGTCGTCTCCACAGGGAGACAGGCAGGAATGCAGGTGCAGATCACACCGATACAGGCTCATGGGGTCACTCCCCTGCCATCTCTTTGATGGCGCAGCAGATCTCATACGCGGACATGGGCGTGGTCATGACGCAAAGGTCATTCTCCACGGCTGCGCCCAGCGCATCCTGTTGCATGATGACGTCCTCTGCAAGCACGATGACTGCAGGCTCGGTCAGATTGGCAACCGCTACGACGTTGATGTTGGCCATGATGGTAACCCAGGCGTTGTCAGCTTGTACGCGACTCATCGCGCGGCTGAGCAGATCGCCCGTATATACGCCCTCAAATTCTCTGTCGGTCGTGCCGCAAAGCACGCGCGCACCCAGTTTTTCGCAAAGCGCAGCAACCTTCATAGCTTACACCCCCTCGTCACGGTGATTTTCTGTGATAATAGCATCAAAGCGTTGAAGAAGCTCTTCACGCTCTGTTTCAATGCCTCTCTCCTTCATCAGACGCTTGAGCATGACCGTGCATTCGTCCGCACCTGCCTCGCATTTGACGATATCCTCGGCAAACGCCATACAGTTGGGAGCACCGCACGAGCCGCAATCAAGTCCGGGCAACGCCTTGCCAATGCATTCGATGTCACTCATCATACGCATGGCCGTGCGTCTGTCCTCGGAAAGCAGTCCGTAAGGATTGTACTCGATCTCTTTTTCATGGAAATACTTATCGGGGATCCAATCGCTTGCGGGTCTGTTGGGAGAAACGGGCAGATAACGCTTGAGTGACTGCAGTCTGGCCTGTGCAATATAGGGGTTTGCCACTGTCATCGCACCGCCCACGCAGCCGCCGCTGCAAGCGTTGAGCTCAACAAAATCAAGTGTGGTGATATCCGCGCTGTCAATGCGGTCAAGCACGCGGATGCAATTCTCGATCCCATCGGCCGCTAAGTAACGGTCGTTTAAGATCGCGGTGGATTCTCCGCCCGTGGACGCCCAGCCGATACCGATGATACCGGCCTCGGTGACCTCGTAGGGCTCCTCCTTATACTTGTTCATTTTGTCAAGCAGCGCAAAGTAGATATCACTGACCGAAACGGTCGCAGACACATAATTGCGCTCTCCCGCAAAGTTGTTCTTGACGTAACTGACCTTGGCGGGACAGGGTGAGATAAAGATAATGCCGATATCCTCATCCGAAAGCTCCGGATGCTCTGCCATAGCCTTTTCCCTTGCGAGCATGGCTGCAATATCGATAGGCGGCAGAATGGGCATGATATTCTCACACAAATAAGGATAATTGGTACTGATCAAGCGCGTAATCGTCGGGCAAGCCGAGCTGATCACGGGCTTTTTGACGTCCTCTCTGTTGATGTACTTACGCGTATAGGCACTGACCAGCTCTGCAGCGCACGCAACCTCATACACGTCGTCAAATCCAAGGTCCAAAAGACCGCGGATGATATAGCCGATGTTATCGAGATTGTCAAACTGTCCGTAGAGCGACGGTGCGGGAAGCGCGACCGTATACTTATAATCCTTCAGAACAGACAAGGAATCGTGAATGGCCTTTTTGGCCTTGTAAGGACAGACGCGTATGCATTCGCCGCAATCGATGCATCGCACCGAATTGATGACCGCATGGCCGTTCCGGATACGGATGGCCTCGGTCGGGCAACGCTTCAGACACGCGGTACAGCCCTTGCATTTTTCGATATCAAGTGATACCGAGTGCTCGTACTCTCGTATCATACACACCTCGCATCATTTGATGGTTTTCTCAGAGCAGAACCGTCATGGTAATGGTGGTTCCCTCTCCTACTACGGTATCGATACGCAGATCGTCCGTATATTTGATCATGTTCGGCAGTCCCATGCCCGCACCGAAGCCGAGATTGCGGATATGATCCTTCGCCGTGGAATAGCCTGCCTGCATGGCAAGCTCCACGTCCGGAATACCCGGGCCCTTGTCCGCAAGGATGATCACGATCTTATCATCGGACGCTTCCACGTCGGCAGTGCCGCCGTTTGCGTGAATGACCATATTGATCTCCCCCTCGTACATGGCGATCGACACGCGTCTGATCACCTCGGGCGAATATCCAAGCTGGCGCAGCTTTTTCTTGACCGAAACCGACGCAGCACCGGCAGACGAAAAGTCCGAGCCGTCCACGTCAAAATGAAACTTTACAACGTCAGACATCATTGACCCCCGGCACTGTGAGACAGGCCTGCCGCATACAGGATGCCGCTCGCCTCAAATGCGCGCTTATCGCTGCACATCACGGCAATACCGCACTCCTCTGCCAGCTCCACCATCTCCTCGGTCGGCTTTTTCCCTCTGACGAAAACAATGCAGATCATGTCCATCATATTGGCAGTGCGTATCACCTGCGAATTGATAAGTCCCGTGATAAGTACATCTTGGTCCTTGACGTAAGCGAGCACGTCGCTCATCATGTCGCTGCAGCAGGCAGAGATGACCTCGCTCTCAAGGTGCTCCTCACCGCAAAGCAGCTGTGCGTCCAAAAGTTTACCGATTTCGCTGATCTTCATATTTGTGATCTCCAATTTTTAGCGGATGCTTCCGCGGATTTGGTGAATTAGTCTACGTACTTCTTGATGATTTCGGGAACGTCAGCAACGGTCAGTCTGCCGTAAACCTCGCCGTTCACGGTCAGAACGGGAGCAAGACCGCAAGCACCGATGCATCTGGTTGCTTCCAGGGAGTACTTGCCGTCGGGAGAGGTGCTGCCAACGGGAACTCCGAGCAGATCGGAGAACTTGTTGATAATGTCACCCGAGCCCTTTACGTAGCAAGCGGTACCCAGGCAAACTGCAACTGCGATGTCGCCGTCGGGATTGAGCTTGAACTGTGCATAGAAGGTAGCAATGCCGTAGATCTTCTCAATGGGCGTGCCGGTCTTCTCTGCGATGATCTTCTGCACCTCGTAGGGCAGATAGCCGTAGATTGCCTGAGCCTCCTGCATGATGGGCATGGTTGCACCGGGTACGCCCTCATACTTCTTGATCACTTCAAGCAACTGAGCTTCCTGCTCCGGAGTGCCACGAAATTCAACCGTAGTCAATTTCTTTTTCATGGTTAGTAAATCCTCCTGTGATTACTTTATAATAATAACCGCCTTATTATATCATACAAATTTATAAAAGTCTATAGGTTTGTGAAAAATTCATCAATTTTTGGTGGAAACTCTCCCTTTTTGTGCTTACGTATGGCCTCTTTTGTGCATGTCGTAGTGCGGCAAAAATATGCGGGCGGATATTGTAAACTTTTTGTGAATATTCAAAAAGGGCGACCGATGGTCGCCCCAACGTTGGGTTTATAGGATTTTCATGATTCCTTGTCGATTCTCTTTTTCTGCCAGGATCTTTTGCCGCACTCGGGGCACTTCATGTATCTGGTTCTGCCGTAGTGCATAGCCATCAGCACGGCGCCGTACTTCGGTACGTAGCGATGTCCGCATTTTGCGCACTCATAATACCCTGCCTTCTGCTCGATGTGAATGCCAAAAGCACAGCCGATCAGACACAGCACAAAGCCGACCACAATCAGCACAATCCTTGCCCAATCGGGCATGTTCACAAAAGCTGCCGTAAACGTGCAGGCCAGCAGAAAGATTATCGAAAAGATACCGATCACGATCTCCAGGCGCAGAAGTCTCTTGTCCGCTTCCTGCTTTTCCTTGATTGCTTCAAGCAAATTATTTTCCATTTTTTCGTTGTAGTTGCTCACAGTCACTACCTCCCCACAAAGTAAATCGTTGACGGTGATTCCGAGCTCACCGCAAAGCTCCAACATGATCGAGGAATCCGGCATGGATCGGCCGTTTTCCCATTTGGATACCGCGCGGTCGGTCACGCCGACCTTCTCTGCCAGCTGCGCCTGCGTCATGTTCTTATTCTTTCTGCATTCGGCAATGAACTTGCCGATCTTGATTTGATCCATGTGTTGCGTCCTCCTTTCAGGTCACAGTCTAAACAATTTTTTAGTGAAAATCAACACACCGACGGTTGAATGTGGGGTACTCAACCGTCGGTGGAGTGACTTATTTCTTCATTTCCATATAAGGAATCACGACAAAGCCGCATTTTTCGTATACGTGCACGGCTCTTTCGTTCTCGGGCTCAACCTCCAAGCGGAAGATCGCATCCGTGTATTTGTTTTGGATATACGACATAAACGCGCTGCCGATGCCGCGGTCGCGGAATTCGGGCGCGACGTAAATGTCCTCCAGCCACATGCAGGGCTTGCCGAATTCGGTCGAAAAGCTCTTGGCCACCATGGCGTATCCCTGCAAGACCCCGTCGTCCTCGAACACGTAGCCCTCGATATAGGGAGAATCCGACAGACACGCGTCCACGTCGGCCGCGAATATCTCGTCCGAGCCGTTACTCCACACCGCGTCGGACGCGTAAAACGTGCGCATCATACAGAGCACTTCTTCCCTGTCGCGCTCCTGAATATTTCTGATCATACTTTGCAAATCTTACCTCCAAGGTTATACTATCATTAACGGATTATTTGATAAAAAACACACAAGCCGCGCAGATAAAAATAATGATCGCCGCGCCAAGATTGAAATATGCAGCCGTTCTGGAATTCTTCCATTGCAGGTAGGTCTAACAAAGCGACGCCACACCCAAGAGCGGAATATAGATATCGCCCGCATCAGGCAATACGTCAAATATGCCCAGTATCGCAAAAACGATCACTGCGACACTGACCAGGATCGATGCAATCGAAACGATCTTATAAAGCAAGGGCTGATCCTTCCACTGTGTACTCATATCCAAGCCTCCTTATGCATGCTGATTGGTTATTCATACATATTCTGATTGGGCGGCATTGCCCCGTATTCCTTGCTGCCGATGATATAGTCGTTGACCACCTTTTCGTATACGTAGCCAAATTCGGGCCAAAGCTGCCAATCGCTGTAGGTCGTATGCGATGCGCCCCAAATCTCAAAGGTCGTGGTTTCTCCGTTTACGGTATAAGAAATTTCGATCTCGTAAGAGGGCTCCATCTGTTGGTCGGTTGCAAAGAAGGTCTCTTTGATCTCAAACAGATTTCCGTTATAGAGAATTCTGTAAATATCCATCAACTCAGCGTGATCCAGCACCAGCGTGGTTTCGCATTTGACGTCCTGGTCGTAGTTGTAGCCGTTTTCCAAATGCCCGGTTGCCGAATCGTAAAAGAGGTCAAAGCCATGTGTCAGCGTAAAGGAAAAATCGCTCGGCAGAGGTACCGTTTGTGTTTCACCGCAGATACTGCAGGTATACAGAATGATTTCCTGATCATTCTCTTTGGTCACGACACCCGCGTCATAGCTGTGCGCGACGCTGCAATCCCGATGCCCCTCATTCAGCTTTTCCAGCTGCGCAAGCGTCAGATACCCCTTATCATACGCCTCGTTGAGCGTCAAGGGCATTCCCTGCGTATAAACCAGCATTCCCCTGCCGTCCGCGTAGGTAAAGGTCAGGTCGGTGCCTATGATCTTTTCACTCCATGCGCCCTCCGTCGCAGCTTCATCGATCTTATAAACGTACACTTGGTGGATCATATGTTTGGTCGGATGCTCATAGGAATATTTTCCATATATTTTTTCGATTTTGGGAATGCTCTCAAGCCCCTTGTCCGCCATGGTCACAACAGCCAGCACGTCCTGCTCCGACGCATCCGGGAGCGCATATACGACAGGGCCTCTGTAGTACTGCATGGTATCCCACAAATTGGCCGTAGTCAGCTCGGGATCCAGTACAAGAGCGTTTTCAAGAATGGTAAAGACGTGCACTTTGGCGGCTGTTGCAATATCCAGATACACCTTGCCGCCCTTTATCCAATACTTTGCGGAATATGACTCTTTACTATCAGGCGAGTGGTACACGCCGCACATGCCGTTCTCATAAAAGGTGATGGCCGAAAGATCGGATTTGTACGGCAGATAGTACGTGCCCAGATGTAAGCCGTCTTGCACCTTGACGGTGTCATCGGCAATTTCAATAGACGTCGGCACGATCTGCACGGGATAGGATTCCATGACGTATCCGCCGTAGGTCACGCGCACGACGTTACCCGCTGCAATACCTTGGCTTTGGATCAGATTTTCCGAGCCGTAGCTTAGATCTATCCACGCGCCGCCTGCCTCGGCTGCCTCAAAGCAGACTGTTCCGATGGGCTCAACGCGGCCGGA
>JAFQUG010000231.1 GCA_017408625.1 Clostridia bacterium
AAGGTATTCGCCGCCCACCTGAGCGCGTGTTTCTTTCGCCATAATGTGCCTCCTTCAATCTATGTTTACAGAAAATTATATACCATTTATCTATTATAGCACGAAAACGACGTGCAGTCAAGGATTTTCATAAAAATTTCATTTACTCTGCCATGATCGGGGCGTGACGCGTGAAAAATCCTGCACTTTGAGGATTTTGCATGCCCAAGGTGTACAGGGCATCGGCGCGCTCGGCAAGCTCACGCTGTCGGCACACAGGGGCGTCTGCGGGCTTGGTCACAAGCGGTACGGGGCAGGTGCGGCGCAGCTCGGACAAAATGGCGCGGCCGCGCGCGTTGGCTGCAAGGACAGAGAGATAAGTGGGTGTGCTGCGCAGATCCTTCTCTGTAATGCCCAGAGCCGCATACAGTACGGCACGGCGTACGTGAGAGGCGGGCAGGGATTTGTGCGCGCAAAGCGTGTAAAGCTGCTCAAGGCTTGCAGCGTCGCGGGCAGCCTGCGCGATTCGCTCGCCAAGTCCGCCACCGCACAAAGCCGCCTTGCAGATCTGCTCTGAGGGTATGATGCGCAAAATGCCGAGTATGGCGGCGTCGTACGCAGTGCTGTCGCCAAGCATTTCGCCGTTTTCAAATGCCCTTGTAAAGATGGGCGCGCAAGCGTGCGGCAGACGTCCGATCATTTCGGCATATCCTTGCTCGCGTCCGAGCTTTCGCAGAGCCGTTGCGCTGGGAAAGCCTTCGGTCAAGGCGTCATCGTTGTAGGCAGCCCCCTCGCGCCTGATGCATACAGGCTCGATCTCATAGCCGCCCGCCAGGGTAGCCTTGCAGTATGCAAGCCCCAAAAGATCGTTGGAGAGCAGGGAGAAGTCTTGTCCGCAAGTCTTCTCCAGGGCTTTGGCAAAGGCCGCGGCTGAGCCGATATTGGTCTTGCAAAGCTGCTCGTATTGCTGCTTGAAGGCAGGCGTCAGAGTCGCACCTGCAGCCTTTTTGAGCAGGTCGATATCCGCGCTCTCACTGCCGAAAAGCAGCACGTCGGATGCAAGCGCATCGGCAGCAGCCACGCCGCCAGAGGCGAAAAACTCGGCACTTGCCAAGGCCTGCGGGAAGGGCAGCTCGACCACAAGATCCGCGCCCGCCGCCAGGGCTGCCTCGGCTCTGGTGTACTTGTGCGCCACAGCAGGCTCACCGCGCTGCACAAAGTTACCGCTCATGATGCAAACGGTCTCGTCCGCACCCGATTCCTTTGCGCGCTGCAGGGCATACGCATGACCTTTGTGCAGGGGATTATATTCACAAATCATCGCAAAACGTGCCATACGTATCTCCTTTCTGCGCTCTTCTTTGGTCAGTATACCATCCTTTTGCCCGCATGTCAAGCAAAGGCTTGGAAGAATGCGAAAAAAATCGGTGAAATCACAAAAAACACTTGACAAAATCAACTTTAGCAGTTATAATATTTACTGTCGCTTTTTATGTCGTTTGAAAATTACGGGAGGTGTGCATATGATTCTTGACATGGGCCCCATGCTTCGAGGAGAGGTTGACACACTTGACGTGGATTATACGATTCAGCCCGAGCCCTGCGCAGGCGTGGAATTCACGGCCGAGGCGCACGTGGTCGGTAAGGTGACCGACACGGGCGGATACATGCGCTTGGTGCTGGAGGCGGATATGCCTTACAAAACCATTTGCGCAAGATGTCTGGACGACGTGACCGGCACCTACACGGTTTGCTTTGAGCGTACCGTGGCAGAGGAGCGTTCGCTGACCCAGGAGCAGATCGACGACAACGTGGACGAGTACATCATCGTCAGGGACGGCAAGCTGGACATTGACGAGCAGCTGGTGGAGGAAATGATCCTTTCGTTCCCCACAAAGTTCCTTTGCGATGAGAATTGCCCCGGGCTTTGCCCCAAGTGCGGCAAGCAGCTCAAGTACGGTGCGTGCGGCTGCAATACGCGCGAGATCGATCCCAGACTGGCAGTGCTTGCAAAGCTGCTGGAAGAGAGCGACGATTGAATTTGAATGTGCCCCGGAAATCGGGAACAGATATAAGTTTATAAAAAAATTGATATAATGCGGTGTACGGTATAAGCCTGTACGCCAAAGAGGAGGTGTAATTATGGCAGTACCGAAGAGAAAGGTATCCAAGGCACGCAGAGACAAGAGAAGATCCAACAACTCCAAGCTCGCTATGCCCGGTATGGTAAAGTGCTCCAATCCCGAATGCAATGAAATGGTATTGGCACATCGTGTTTGCAAGGTTTGCGGTTTCTACGGCGGCAAGCAGGTAATCACTCTGAAGCAGAAGGAAGACTAATCCTATTTACCATCAAAACACACGTAAAGGATTCATCAGCGTTATGCGGGGTGAATCCTTTTGTGCCATTATAGCCGAAGAGAGCCGAACTCATACGCCCTGCGGCGAGAATTTTTCGCGTCTTTCGCCAAATCTCATCTCGCAAGATGCGTATCTTGCTTCGACTCGCTTTGACAAAATCCATCAAAAAATTCAACGCCGGAGGGTGCTACGCAGTTTTGCGCGAGCAAATATTTCGCAGATGCAAAGAGAAAATGCGAAGCAATATAAGATATTGCGAGCATTTTGTCTGCCACAGATGCAGATATTTGCCGAGCAAAACCGTGTGAGTTCGGCTCTCTTCGGCTATAGGAGTTTTTATGAAGTATATCAAAATCGTGGCAGCTCTGCTTACGCTGCTGCTTTTGCTTTGCGCCTGCACCTCGGTTGAGGAGATGCTGGAGCAGGAAACGGCGGATCTGACGCCACCGGCCAAGGATTCGGTGGATCTGGACGATATCCCGGACTATCTGTCCATGCCGCTTGATACGTACGTCACACTGGGGGCTTATACCGGTCTTGAAATCAAGATTGAGGGTGTGCAGGTGACCGACGAGCAGGTAAACGAGGCCATCGAGGGAATCAAGACACTCAACGGTCTTTATGAAAAAATCACAGACGGTACGGCCAAATGGGGAGACACTCTGGTGCTTTCCTATTCTTCCATGCACCCGGACGGCGGCACTGCCGTGGGTGAAGACGACGTGGAGGTCACGCTTGCCGAGCAGAGCAGCATGCCCGATGATTTTGTCAGAGGATTGGTCGGTGCGCCCTGCGGCATTCCCGTGCTTGTCAACGTGGAGGACAAGGGAAATACAACCTCTTATACCGTGACGGTTTCTTACATCAAGGGCGCATACAAGGAGTTGACCGATGCGTTCGTGTCGTCCTATACGGGCGGTGCATGCACAAAGGCAGACGAGTTTTTTGAATATTACAGAGAGCAGCTGTGGAACGAGCTGTATTACGACACCGTGTATGACGCGCTTTGGGATGCCTGCGAGCAGAATTGCAAGGCCGAGATCGTGCCCGACGAGACGGTCAGCTATTACATGAAATCCATGGAGGATTATTATCGTCGCATGGCCATCTCCAACGGTGTTTCTTACGAGCAGGTGCTGGAGGCGTTTGATCTGGACGAGATCAAGATCATGACGCAGTCTTATTCCTATGCCGAAAAGGATATGATCTTTTATGCCATCGTCAAGGATGCCGGCCTGCAGATCACGGACGAGATGTACCGCGACGCGCTGTACGGCTATGCGGAGAAGTATTTTGAAAACTTTGCACCCGGTGTGGGCAAGGGCAGCGGTCAGGGCGGCAAGGTAACCGTCGACGACGTAGCAGCCTACCTGGATGCCGAGCAGAGAAACGTGATCCGCGAGCTTTGCTATGACGAGCTGATCTACGATTACCTTTATGAGAATAACAGAATTTTCATGGGCGAGACGCCTATGAACTAAAGAGAACGCCATTACGGAAGTAATGGCGTTTTGCTTGTTTTCCTATTTGGATGTCGCTCGAATTTTTGTCTGTCATCCTCGAGCGAGCCGCTTTTTGGTGTTGTTAGCTATACATTATGTGGCGGCGACGCGAAGGATCTTGACAAAAATTCGATTTTTCATAAAGTTACTTTCGCGCCCTTGCAAGATCCTTCGCTACGCTCGAGGATGACATAGCTACTGCGTAGCTATGTCGCAAGGGCTTTGAAATGGCGTTTGGGACACAGGTCTCTGCGTGAGGATATTTTTGGGGCGGGCTGTCGAGGACGTCATTACTTGTTCGGTGAGAAAACAACCTTTCCATCTTGCACGCTTGCCTTCACGATCGACCCTTTGTCCACGCTGCCGTCTAACAGGGCGGTGGCCAAGGCGTCCTCAATGCGATCTGTGACGGCGCGGCGCAGCTCGCGCGCGCCCTTTTCGGGGGCATAGGCGATCTCGGTGATCCATTCCGGCACCTGCGGATCAAATTCCAGCGTGATTCCAAGCGTCCCGGCGCGCTCCGAAACCTCTCCAAGCATCATGTGTGCAATACGCGTGGCATGCTCACGCGACAGATCGGCGAACACGATCACCTTGTCAACGCGACCCAGAAACTCGGCAGGGAAGAGGGCGCGCAAAGCGTCGGTCATTTGCTCAGCGGCTCTGCTTTGCTCGTTGACAGAAAAGCCAATGCTGCGCGTGCGTTTGCCCGTGCCCGCGTTGGAGGTCATAATGATCACCGTGTTGGAAAAATCCACGCGCCGCCCCTGTGAATCGGTCAGAATGCCGTCGTCCAACACCTGTAAAAGCAGACCAAACACGTCGGGGTGTGCCTTTTCTATCTCGTCAAACAAAACCACACTGTATGGTGCGCGACGTACGCGTTCGGTCAGCTGACCGCCCTCCTCAAAGCCCACGTAGCCGGGAGGAGAGCCGATCAGCTTGGCAACACTGTGCTTTTCCATATATTCGGACATGTCTAAGCGGATCATGGCCGTATCCGTACCGAACAGTGCGTGTGCCAGAGCCTTGCACATGCGGGTCTTTCCCACGCCCGTGTGACCCAAGAACACAAAAGACCCGATCGGACGCCCTGCCTGCTTCATTCCCGTGCGGCCGCGGCGAATGGCGGCAGCTACCGCACGTGCTGCCTGTTCCTGACCGACCACGCGCGTGCACAGCTCCTCTTCCAGATGCAAGAGACGCTCCCGCTCAGAGCACAAGAGCCCTGTCAGCGGAATTTGCGTCCATTGCGTAATCACCTCTGCGATCTCGCGCTCGGTGACAGTGGGAGTGCTGCCCAGGGTATCTGCATGCAGGGCAAGCTGCAGCTCTGTCAGCTGCTGCTCGAGTGTCAGCTCACGATCACGGATTTCAGCCGCACGCGAAAAATCCTGTGCCTGCACGGCTTGCTCCTTTTGCTTGCCAAGCTCTGCTAGGCCATCTTTGAGAGCCTTGATCTCGGGAGATGCCTTGCAAAGCGAGAGCCGCAGTCGTGCAGCTGCCTCGTCCACAAGGTCAATTGCCTTGTCGGGCAGATAGCGATCGGTGATATACCGTTGCGACATACGCACGGCCGCCTCCAACGCGTCATCCGATATGGCAAGACCGTGATGCGCCTCATAGCGCTCACGCAAGCCGCGAAGGATCTCCAGGGCTTGCGCTGCCGTGGGCTCTTTGACCAGCACCGATTGAAATCTGCGCTCAAGTGCCGCATCCTTTTCAATATATCGACGGTATTCCGCAAGCGTTGTCGCCCCGATGACCTGCATCTCGCCACGTGCCAGAGCGGGCTTGATGATATTTGCCGCATCCACCGCTCCCTCTGCAGCACCGGCACCGATGATGGTGTGGATCTCATCGATAAAGAGAATGATATCGGGATCCTGTGAGGCACGCTGCAGCACTGCCTTGAAGCGTTCCTCAAATTCACCGCGGTATTTCGCGCCTGCGATCATAGAGGCAAGGTCAAGCGAGATGATCTGCTTGCCCTTGAGGTTGTCCGGCACCTCGCCCGCTGCGATGCGTTGCGCAAGCCCCTCTACTACCGCGGTTTTGCCAACACCCGGTTCACCGATCAGGCAAGGGTTATTCTTTTGCTTGCGGGAAAGGATCTGAATGACGCGAGCACTCTCCTCGTCACGTCCGATCACGGGATCGGGAGAGCCGTTTTTGGCAACGGCGGTCAGATCCTTGCCGTAGCCCGAGAGCACCCCCTCGCTTTTGTCCTTGCTTCTGGATTGCTTCCCGCTTTTTTTCGCGGTTGGGTTCATCATTCCGTTGCAATCTGAGATCAGCTCGTGAAGGGGAATCCCCATGCTATCCAGGATGCGCGCACCGACTGCGTCGGGCTCCGAGCAAAGCGAGAATAGCAGGTGCTCTGTGCCGATATAGCTCTGTGCACCCGTGGATGCCTGTCGTGCCGCCCCCTCGATGATCCTGCAAAGCCTTGGCGTCATGTCCTCGGGCGAGACAAAGGAGCAATCCCCGACTCCCGTTAAGGCTGCCACAGCGTCACGCACGCGAGCCAAATCCGCGCCTCTGGCCGCAAGCAGCTTTGCCGCAATGCAATCCTGCTCACCCACAAGCCCCATAAGCAGGTGCTCTGAGCCAATGTAGGTGTGCCCGAATTCAGCCGCGAATTTTTGTGAAAGCCCAAGTACGCTTTGCGCCTTTTTGGTAAATTTACTGTTCATAACGTTCCTTACATTTGAAATTCCTGATGGATATTAAGCACCCAGACGCCCCTTAACCAGCGCTGCGCGGAACAGATCCCGTTCCTCGGCTGAGCGCAAGGGCTGCTCGGCAGAGAGCGTCATGGTGCAGGGCATGATCTCCACGAGCAGCGTGTTGAGCAGGTCAGGCTCTATATCCTGTATTATACCCAGGCTGATGCCCAGTCTTACGTCTGCGCACAAATTCAGAAATTCATCAGCCCCCAGCAGGTGTGCGTTTGAAAGAATGGCACGTGCACGCACGGCGCGATCGATCAGATAAGGAGCGCGTTCGGCTTTGGCTCTTTCGCACAGCTTGCGCTCACTGTCAAGGATCTGCCGCACAGTGTCCTCCATGCGTTCCAGGATTTCTTGCTCACAGACGCGCAGAGAAGAACGGCAGGACAGCATGTAAAGACAGTTCTGTACCTGTGTGCCGCTCATCAGGGGACGCAGTGAGATGCCAAGTCCCGAGAGCTTGATCGAGAGCGGCTCTATTTGTCCGTGCAGCGTCAGGGCAGGCAAAAACAGCAATGCATAGGCGTGCATGGCCGTGCCGCATTCAAGCGGATCGGAGCAAAGAAAGCCGAGATTTTTATCAAAAGCGTAAGCTTCCTTATCATCGATCAGATCGTCCATCTTGAAGGCGTTGGCTGCTGCATCCTGTAAGGAGAGTCCGGGCAGAGTACAGCAGATCTGCACGTGGTCGCGTCCGCCAAGCATAACGGATAGATTGCATGGCTCATTGAGCAAAAGGGCGTGCGGCAGGCTGACAGAGGCAAATTCCTTGGTAACGTAGTATTTTTCGGCGTAGGAGGCTGCCGTGGTGGGTGAGATCTCGGAAAAATTGATCATGGTAAAGCCGTTTGTTTCCAGCATTCCGCCCACGCTTGCAATGATCTCGCCCGCTTGCTTTGGTGAGATACGGGGCACAAAGGGGTATTTTTCCAAATTTCTGGATAGCGTGATGCGCGAAAAAATAACCGTGTCGTTTTCATATCCGGGGGTATTGTACCAAGCCATATTGTTAGTCTCCTTTCCTTTAGTCCTGCGCCTGCAGCGTGTGGATCTGGTCACGCAAGAGTGCCGCTGTTTCAAAATCCTCTGCCAGCACCGCCTGCTTCATCTGATCGCGCAACAGCGCGGCACGCGCCTCCCGCTCCTGCCGCAGACGGAATTTGCGCGGCATACGCCCGGGGTAGGGTATATCATCGGGCAGCGCGTGTACAGCACCGGAGATTTCGTCTAAGAAGGTCTTGTAGCAAGCGGCACAGCCTACACTGCCACTCTCGGCAATGCCTGCAAGTGTGGAGGAGCAAACGGGGCAGGTGCGTACGGCTGCGATGTTATGCGGCACGCTGATGCCGCACAGATTGCCGAACATGTCACTCTCGGAGCAACCGAAGGTAAACGAGGTCCAGGGATTATGTACGTCCTCCAGCTCTCCCGTACGTCGCATCGTCTCGGCACAATCGGCACAAAGCGAGCTGGAGCGCGTTTTACCGCCGAGATTTTCGTTGTAAAAGACCGTAGCCTTTTTCTTTTTGCATTTTTCACATAGCATAAGCAAATTCCTTTCTTTTACTTTATGATAGTCCCTTACATTATAAATGCCCCGAGGCGAAAAACGTGTCGCATCGGGGCGAGGAAAAAATTATTCTGCTTCAGCACCTGCGGGAAGCGCGTTGAAGTGGTCTGCGACGGCATTCCAGGTCAGAATGTCCACCTGACCCGTTATGTCAAGCATGACGAGCTCCTGAAAGGCGCGCACTGCATCAGCAGTGGCCGTGTCGTACGTGCCTGTGATCTCGGGCGGAGTGAGGGGGTATAGCAGCGTCAGCTCTTCAAGCATGTATTGCAGGGCGGCGACGTCAATGCCAACGGCTCCGATATCCAAATAATAGCCGATGGGGGTGCGGTGAAACAGTGCCACCTGTGAGGGCGGTGCGTAGAATTCCACCGAGTCAAGATAGTCAAGGTATAACCGATCCCAGGTCTCGCGGTCGGCGATTCCCGTGATGGGCAAGCCTACGTATGACTGGTAAGCCACCAGCGCGTCTCGGGTGGCATTTTCAAAAATGCCGTCTACGGGAACTTGAGGAATCTCGGGGGTATGATAAGCCAGCTGGCGCAGATATCTTTGCAGATTGGCAACTGCAGGGGAGTAGCTTGGGTGATTGGTTTGATCTTGCATGTCTTCCTCCTTTCACGCCTGACCAATGGCAAAGCCCGGGTATTGACCGTCTTGCACACTGTCTGAGGCGATCAGGTCGCTGTACAGATCGGCAATGGCGGTCCAGACCAGTGCGTCCACCACGCCTGAGACATCAAGACCGAACGTCTGCTGAAAGGCGCGGACGCTTTGCTCGGTGCGGCTGCCGAAATATCCTGTGGGCGACACAGCCGGAATGCTTGCATAGGTTTCTGAAATGCGGTTCAGATACTCCTGCAGAATGCGCACAGAGACCGAATCCGATCCTTGCCGCAGCACGACGCCCGGAAAAGGAATGGTGCCGCTGACCGAAAAATTCTCGGGAACCGTGCCCACGATGCCCAGATAAGCGCGGTACATGGCCTCCCAGGTTGCAGGGCCGACAATGCCGTCGGGTACAAGCCCAAAGGTGTTTTGCAGATCCACCACAGCCGCGCGCGTGGCATCACCGAATGTCCCATCGATGCTGACTGCGGGAATGGTGTTGTAGTAATTGGAGAGAAAGCTCAGATAGTATTGCAGGTTGCGGACGCCCACCCCTTGGCTGCCAGGCTGCAAAAGCTGAGGATATTGCTTGGTGACCTCCTCAAGGCGTATGCCCTCGGAATCCAGCTCGTTGAGCCGCTTGACGCCTGCATAGATCGCCTGGATGGCAAACCAGGTCGCACGGCCGACCACGCCGTCCGGTGTGAGATTGAAGATCTCCTGGAAGGCACGCACGGCGGATTCTGTGTCCTCCACGAAAATGCCGTCGGTCTGCACGATCTTTGGAATGGCGGGGTAATTCTGCGAGATGCGATTGAGTCGGATCTGCACGGTGCGCACGTCATCGCCCACGCTGCCCACGCGCAAGGGAAATTCCGGTACGCGCACGTCAATGCCCTGAACGGGAACGTTTGTCACAATGTCAATGTCGTTGCCGAAATAAGAGGTCAAGATTTCGTATGGGGAGAGACCTTGGTTGGCAAGCTCCACCGATCCCCATTGCGAAAGTCCGTCGCATCTGACCTCCACGCCGTCGCAATAGGCGGCAAACAACGGCTCAACGCTGCCGCGGCGACGAATGTAGCTGTTGAAAATATCCCCCGCGATCTCGCGGATGTTGTCAAAGATGTCGCGGCCATTGACAAAGGACTGATCAATGGTGGTGGAATTGGTAATGTCGAAATCATAGCCGCGAGAGCGGTAATATTGCGTATAAATGCGGTTAAGGGCAAATGAGATCTGCGCGTACATGTTGGCGCGCAGAGCGTTTTCGGGCCAGGTGGGATAGATCTCACTGGATGCCACGTTCATAACGTAATCGATAAAGGGAACAGTCACGTTTTGCGCTTGCGCGCTCGGTGCACCTAAGTGCACTGTGATGGTTTCGGGAATTGTCGGAGTATTGGGCATGCTGACCCCCTTACAGTTCAGGATTTTGGGATTCGAAAAAGATCTGCACGTCGCGCCCCGCATTGTCCGAGAACTTGCTGTCGGGCAAGGCCTGCAGGATGGCGGGCTGCACGGCAACGATGCCGTCGAAAATGGGGACGCTTGCAAAGTAGTTTTCAAAGTAGCGGTCGGTCTTGACGTCGATGCTGTAAAGCGCATAGGGCAAAATCTTTGAGCCCGGAGCTTGTGAGAGTGCGCGAGCGGGAGCGGGAAGTGCCAGCTTTTGCGTTTTGCCGCTGCGGTCGGTGCGCATGGTTGCGATCACGTTGCCGGCGTCACTGCCTCCCTCGGGATCATAATTGCGCACCGTGACAAGCGCACCCGGCAAGGGAATCGCCCCTGTCGCCGTGCTGACCTGTACGATCAGATATCCCGTGCCTGCGGGAATGGGCGTCTCTTGGCTGTTGTCCATGTAGGGTACCTCCTTGAAAGTTTTCTGTATTATGATATGAGGCGAAATAGAAATTTGATCATACCGACGGAAAACTCTTGCAAAAATCAAAGATGCATGCTATAATGAAGAAAATAACCTGCAAAAAGCAGAAGAGAAAGGAGAAATTAGGATGATTGCGTATAGAGAGGTACTTGCAAGCTGAACTGAATAAGGGCAACGGCAAAAGCGAGGGGTAGGACTACCTCTTTGTTGTCGCGCCATCCAATAAACCTGATATTTGTGTCAAACACACTCAGGTGTGTTATTTTTATGCCCTTTTTCAGTTGTAAGATAAGAAAAATGACAGTTACAACGTATGGAGGACAGAGAATTGAATTTAGAAGATTATGGTTTTGACCAAGAAAAATATACTTACGACCAAGGTGTGCCTGCAAGAGTGGTTGCGGTGCACAGAGAACGATATAAATTGATCTGCGAGCAGGGCGAATGCTTTGGCAGACTCAAAACAAAGGAATATTTCGTGGATGCCCAGGATTTTCCCACGGCGGGTGATTTCGTGCTGATACACCATAACCCGACAGGCGACAGCATGATCGTAAAAACGCTGCCTCGCAACACCGTTTTTATGAGAAAAGACCCCGATCCGAGTAAGGGCGAGCAGGCGGTGGCTGCCAATTTTGACTATGTGTTTATCATGCAGTCGCTCAATCACGATTTTAACCCCAAAAGGCTGGAGCGGTATCTGACGCTTGCCTGGCAATCGGGGGCGCAGCCCGTCGTGCTGCTGACCAAGGCGGATCTGCTCGAAGACTTTACGGAGCAGATCAAAACCGCTGAGATCTACGCCATGGGTACGCCCGTGCATGCAGTCAGTGCGCAAACGGGATATGGGCTTGACGCGCTGATGAACTATTTTGCACCAAAAAAGACGGTCGTGTTCCTTGGCTCGTCGGGCGTTGGAAAGTCAAGCCTTGTCAATGCGTTGGCGGGTGAGGAGATCATGGCTACGAGCGGCATTCGCGAGGACGACAGTCGCGGACGGCATACCACCACGCATCGAGAGCTGATCATGCTTGGTAGTGGCGCGATGATCATTGACACGCCGGGGATGCGTGCGCTTGGCATGTGGGACGTCACGCTTGGTATGGGTAGCGCGTTTGCCGACGTGGAGCAGTATCTCGGCTGCTGCAAATATTCGGATTGCCGCCATCAAAGCGAGCCGGGGTGTGCGATCAAGCAGGCGATCGAGTCGGGTGAGCTGACGCTTTCTCGTTGGGAGAGCTATCTTGCGCTCAAAAAAGAGGCGAGATATGCGGATGACAAAGAGGGCTTTTTGCGCGACAAAAGGGAATGGCACAAGGCACTTTCCAAGGGCACAAAGCAGCTCAAAAAGAGCAACCCAAAGCACAGATTTTGATATGATGGGAGACAGAGGACAATGCAAAGAATCATAAAAACAGTCACAAAAGACAGATACGTCGAATCCATGGACTTTACATACAAGGTGTTTTGCGATTCCGAGGGAGAGGAGGACGCGCTTGTGGTGCGCGATCTGATTGCTGAGATCCGCTCAAAAGGGTACTACGTGCCCGAGCTGGATCTGATCATGGTAAACGAGCAGGACGAGATCATCGGCCACGTCATGTTTTCGCGCTTTCATATTGAAGGGCGGTACCAAAACGAGCTGCTCATACTCACCCCTGTATCCGTGAAAACCGAGCTGCAGAGACAGCATATCTCCAAGGATCTGATCGAATATGGCTTTGAAAGGGCAAAAGAGCTTGGATATACGCTTTGCATGGTGGAGGGAAATCCGCAGAATTATCGCTCCAGAGGCTTTCAGACCTCGGCGGATTATGGCGTGTATGCCGACGAGAGCGTTGGCCTGCCCGCGCCCGAGTGCCTGATGATCACGGAGCTCGTGCCGGGTGCGCTGGACGGTGTGAGCGGATACGTTAATTACGGGATGTATGAGACGTTGAGGTAAGAGAAGAGGAAAGCGCGTAGAGCGAGGAATGAACGTATAATGCATAAGGCATAACTGCGTTCCAAGAGAGCAAGAGAATAAAACTCTCAATATATCAGAAAAAATTCGAAAAACATCTTGACATCAAAGGATTGGTTTGGTATAATATATGGGTCGATGACGCCGGTGTGACGGAATCGGCAGACGTACCAGACTCAAAATCTGGCGATGGCAACATCGTGTGGG
Organism: Clostridia bacterium; assembly: GCA_017408625.1. The sequence continues at coordinate 12,809 of JAFQUG010000231.1, forward strand.
TTCAAGTCCCA
>JAFQUG010000232.1 GCA_017408625.1 Clostridia bacterium
GGGAAGCGCCGTAGTAGAACTTGATGCCCTCTGTATCACGCCTGGAGCTGCGACGCTTTTTTGATCAGTATTCCTCGCCAAAGGATGCGAATTCCTCGCTCTTTCCCTTCTTAGCCTGCTTTTCCTCCAGATAGATCACGATCTTACGGTTGTTTTCCGAACCGATCGAGTTGGTGGAAACGCCCTCGATGTGCTGAATCTCGGAGTGAATGATTCTTCTCTCGTAAGGATTCATGGGCTCGAGCATGACGCTCTTCTTGTACTTGAGTACCTTGTCTGCCATTCTTCTGGCCAGGTTGCGCAGGGTCATCTCTCTCTTTGCACGATAGCCCTCAACGTCAACCGTGATCTTGACGTACTCTCTCTTAACGCCATCCTCTTTCTTGTTGGCAGCCAGGTTAGCCAGATACTGAAGCGAATCCAGCGTATCACCGTGGTGACCGATCAGAACGCCTGCGTTCTCACCGTCAATGTTGATCACCTTGTCGTCGTTGTTGCCGTCACTCAAAGTCACACTCAGGTCAAGCTCCATATCCGCCACCAGCTTCTTGAGAAATTCAAGCGCCAGGTATTCGCCACCCACAGTATAGCTTGCGCTGATCTTTGCAGGAACTGCACCAATGCCGAACAAGCCCTTCTTAGGCTCCTCCAGAACGGTATATTCAATCATATCTGCGCTTTGAGCACCCAACTCAGCCACTGCCTTGGCAACGGCTTCTTCAATGGTCTTTGCGCTTACAACAGTTTCTTTTCTCACAATTATATCCTCTTGTCAGTCTTATGAATTTGTATCATCGGACGCATCGGTCTTTTCCTGCTTATCCGATTCGTCCTTGAGCGGCTCAGCCATAGCGGGAGCCTTCTTATTCTTGTTCTTGGTCTCGGGTTGCTCTTCCTCGTCCTCAGAGGTTGCGGGACGGCCGATATAGTTGCCCTTGGCATCATACTCGTCGTCATCAATGTGGTGCAGAGATCTGACGTCGGGATTTCTCGTACCGCTGCCGCTTGACTTTACGGGCTTGGGATTCTTGCCGTACCGCTCCTTCTCTGCTGCCTTATAATCTGCCTCGGTAAACACCGGAATAGGCATAGCCTTCTTCATAATCAACTGCTTGACCGTGCCCAGCACGCTCTTGAACATCCAGTAGATGCCTACTGCTGCAGGAACGATGAATGCGATATAAACCGACATCAAAGGCATCATGAAGTCCATCATGCTGTTGGAGCAGCCGGTAGCCTTGTCGTTTTCTGCGGTGGTGGGCTGATAGGTCAGCTTTCTGTTGATCTTCATGGAGCCAAAGTATACCACAAAGGTCAGTACGGGCACAAGCAGCAGCCACCAGTGGCCTGCAAAGAATTCACCGCCGCCGGTCACAGCCGACCAGGGAGTCAGACCCATATTCCAGCTGCCGATATTGAAGCTGGGAATACCTGTGGTCACGATCTCCTCCAGCGCATCAAAGCAAGACTCGGCATTGGAGAAGTAGGAGAAGGACTTCAAGCTCTCAAAAGCATCGATGCCCTGCTCTCCAAGCTTGGAAAGGATCTCAATGGTACCTCTGTTCGAGCTCAGCGTGCCGCCAAAGCCGCCTGCCGCCACAGAGGTGGTGAAATACTGCGTAATGGCAGAAGAAAATGCCTTGGCCTGACCCAGCACGTAGAACGCAGGGTCAATGACCACGTAATACAGTGCCATTACGATGGGCAGCTGGAGCAAAAGAGGCAAGCAACCGCTCATGGGGTTGAAGTTCTCTTTCTGGTAAAGCTCCTGGATCTCCTGGTTGACCTTTTGCAGCGTCGCCTGGTCATTTCTTCCCTTATAGCGATTGCGGATGGCCATTTCCTTGGGACGAAGCTTTGCCTGCTTGATCGAGTTCTTCTGCTGCGAAATTGCAAAGGGCAGCATCAGGATCTCAATAATAAGGCCAAAATACAGAAGGGACAGAATATAGTTGTTTGTGCCGAAGGTCAGGTACTTGGTTGCCCAGTTGAGTGCAAAGCCGATGGCACGCAAAATAGCATCCAGGAAGTTACCGTTGTTCTCAAGGTCGACCTCGGTCTGCATTTCTCTGATGATCTCTTCAGCATCCTCAACCGTCAGCTTTTCGGGAATGGTCACGTCCTTCTTGGAAATCTCCTCGGCGTCACGCAGAATCTGCAGTGCGTAAGCACTTGCTTCGCTCCAATCCGCCATTTCGACAAAGCCCTCCTCGATCGACAGCGTACTGTCAAACGCGAAGTCGCCCTTATCGTTCAGATAGCTTTCCTTGTACTTCAGATGCTTTCCGACTGCGTTCTTTGCGCAAGCCGCCAAAAACAGCTGACGTGCCGAATCGTTGGATGCAAGCAGCCCGGCAATGTCCTCGATCGTATCGTCGTCGAGTGTTGCAGCAGGCATGTCTGCCTCAGGGGCAGCGGTTTGTTCCTCAGTGGTTTGCTCCGGGGTGGTTTCTTCCTCGGCAAATGCAACGGGCACAGTAACGCCGACCAGCACAAACGCCAGCAAAAGACCGGCAATCAGTTTTACAAACACAGACTTTACGTCTCGATTGTTCATAGTCATGGTTTTCCTTTCTTTACCCAAAAGGTAAAGCTCTTTACCTCAAAGGGTAAAGAATTCCTCTCACGTAATTGTGAAGGCTCTTTCGCCTTCTTTTTGGGATCATTCGCCCACATACCTCGCGGGATCCTACAAGGCGGGGCAGTTCGATCACGGATCGAACGCATTGTCACTCTCATCACCGTCAGATTTTTTCGGTTTTTTGTACCGCCATCCCATAGTCTTAAAGCCTGTCATGGGAACGGGATCGTATCCTGCCGGGCAACACGGGTTGCACCGCAGAATTCTCCACGCCGTCAAGAGCGAGGCTACGACAAAGCCACGATGTGTATATGCTTCCAGAGCATAGGCAGAGCACGTAGGCGTAAACCTACATGTGGGATGCGGCTTGAGCGGAGATAAAAATTTTCTGTAAAAGCGAATGAGTAATCTGCATAAATAATTCATCTTGTTTCCTTGGGATACATATCCAGCTTGTGCATCCCCCGAGACAGATCCGCATAGACGTCGCGCGAGGCTTTGCCCGCGATCTCGGGCTTTGCGCTGATCACGATCAGATATCCCGTTTTAAGCGGTTTTTTCTTGACCAGCTCCCTGTATGCTGCACGAATAATGCGCTTGGCGCGATTGCGCTGCACGGCGCCTCCCACCTTTTTGGTGACAGACAGCCCAAGTCTGTTGACGTATTTCTTTTCGGGATGCGCCAGCATCAGCCTTCTGGCAGCATAGTCCTTGAGAACGTAGACGGCAACCGTCCTGCCCACAAAGCGTCCGCCTTGTCTGAATGCCTTCAGATACAGGTGATTTTCTTTAATTGCGGTTTCCTTCACCCTGTATTCCCCCTTGTCTTGTGTCTTTTGTGCGTCGATCGTTTTTCCGTAGTGTTGTAATTCAATTTTCTACTTCGCAAAAAAACCCCGATGACTCATTCTGTGATGTGTAGGTCATCGGCGGTTTTTATGTGTGATCCTCAATCGAGAATCAGTATGTCAGTCTCTTTCTGCCCTTTGCACGACGTCTCTTGAGAACGTTTCTGCCGTCAGCGGTCTTCATTCTCTTTCTGAAACCGTGCTCCTTCTTTCTCTGACGCTTTTTAGGTTGATAAGTTCTAAGCATGTTTGGCACCTCCTTGCTGATCAATATCGGAAGCGTATCGTTTCACAGCCGACATTTTCGCTTTTACACAATGACATCATATATTATAAACACAAAACGCGCAAATTGTCAAGTGTTTTTTGAAAATTTCAAAAGAATTTTCGAAAAAATTCCCTTACATATCCTCTACTCGCACCAAAGGACCGTCTGCAGGCAGCTTTTTGATGGTTTTGTGCCACAAAATAAGCAGGAAAGCCATACTCATGGCGATCGACATCAGCTCCGCGATCGGGAACGCCCACCAGATGGCCATCAGTCCGTCCGGCGTTTGCGCCAGCCAAAATGCTACGGGCAACAGCACCACCAGCTGACGCGCGATCGACACGAACATGGAAAACAGGCTCTTGCCAAACGCGCTGAATACGCCGCCTATGGTGATGGAAACGCCCGCAAAGATAAAGCTGAGCGAAATAATGCGCAATGCCTGCACGCCGATGCGCATTTCGGGTGCGCCCTCGGACACGTTGAAGATACCCAGCATCTGCGCGGGAATCAGCTGCATCAACACAAGACCGAGCGTCATAAAGCTGACGGCAAAGATACAGGAAACAATGGCTACGCGCACGATCCTCTTGCGCTTTTGCGCACCGTAATTATAACCTACGATGGGGATCAGACCGTTATTGAGGCCAAACACGGGCATAAACACAAAGCTTTGCAGCTTGAAATAAATGCCCATGACATTCTGTGCCGCGGTGGTCATGGCACCAAAGCCGTTGAAGATCAGGTTGAGTCCGCCCGTCATGATCGAACCGATCGAGCCCATGACGATGGACGGAATACCGATGACGTAGATCTCCTTGATCAGCTTCAGGTCCGGCTTGAAGCCCCGGAAAGACAGATGAACTTCCTTGTTGCACTTATGATTGAGAATGATGCCGAAAATCGCAGACGCGATCTGACCGATGACGGTTGCAATGGCAGCACCCGCGACGCCCAATCCAAGGCCAAAAGGCATGGTGATCGCACCGCCAAACAAGGGTGTACCGCCATCTAAAATAAAGAACGGGTCAAGCACAATGTTGATGATGGCGCCAAGCCCCTGCGTATACATGGACAGCATGGTATTGCCCGAGGATTGCATCAGCTTTTCGATCATGAGCTGTGCACACGATCCAAACGAAAAGATCAGACAAATCGACAGATATTGCACACCGGCATCGACCACTGCGGGGTCGGATTGATTCATGAGCTGCATAAAGGGCTTGACCGCAAAAATACCCAGCAGCAAAAAGAAAACATAGCTGCAAGCAGCCAAAAACATGCCGTTGGCCGCAATGGCGTTTGCCTTTTTTTGATCCTTCATGCCAAGATTGCGCGAGATCAGCGCGTTGACGCCGACGCCCGTGCCCACGCCCACCGCGATCTGCAGATTCTGCACGATAAAGGCAATGCTCAGCGCCGCAACTGCGGGTGACGCGCCCTCTCCCTCATACGGAATATAGGACACGAACATGGTATCCACCACGTTGTAAAACGCCTGCACCAGCATGGATGCGATCATGGGCAGCGACATATTCAAAAGCAAACGTGTGACGGGCATGGTGCCCATTTTATTTTCTCTTGCGATTTTTTCCGCCAATTTTTTACTTCCTTCGTCTTTCTTTGCAAATTCAAACTAAATTTTATTATACCACAAATATATACCAGCGTCAATAGTGCCATGTACCAAATTACGTGTTCTCGCTTGGACAAGTTCGGTCATTTTGCATTTTGTTTTTCTGCATTATGCATTTTTTCATTGACTTAACAATAAAAAAATGGTATAATGAATCCAAAGTCAATGAAAAAGGAGGGGGATGCATGCACGAGATCATCAAAGAGGCGGATTTTCGCCGCGAGATCAAAGGCGAGGTGCGCCCTTGTTACTTTTTCTTTGGCGAGGAGGACTACCTCAAAAACGCCGCGCTCAAGCAGGCGCGCGCCACGCTTGGCGGAGACCCTGCCTTTGATATTTTCAATTACGCCGTCATAGACGGCCGCGAATACAGCGCAGACAAGCTGCTGGACGTACTCGCTCCCCCGCCCATGATGGCAGACCGCAAGCTGATCGTTTTGCAGGACCTTGATTTCGGAGATCTCAAGCAAGCCGACTTTACAGAGCTTTGCACGGTGCTCGGCACACTGGAGGACTACGACTACAATACGTTGATCATCACCGCAGCCTGCGACGGCTTTGATCCCGGTTCGCTGCCCAAGCGTCCCTCGTCGCAGCTCAAAGCACTTTGCGAGGTGGCAGTCCCCGTGCATTTTGAACGCTCCACCCCCGCAAAGCTGGCGGCCTGGGCACAAAAGCACTATGCCGCTCACGGCGCGCAAGCATCCGCCCCCGTGGCAACCTATACCGTTGAATACTGCGGACGCGACATGTTCTCTCTTGCATCCGAGATCGATAAGATCGCATGCTATGCACTTGCACACGGACGAAGCGAGGTGACCGAGGACGACGTCAAGACCGTGGCTACTCCCGCCACCGAATTCGGTGCTTTTGCCTTTGCCAACGCCATTTCCGAGGGAAGACGCGCAGATGCTCTGCAGATTCTGGACGACATGAAATTCCGCCGCATCGATCCCGTGATCGTCATGGGCGAGGTGATTGGCACTTACAGCGAGATGCTGATGATCAAAACGCTTTCGGATAAGGGCTATTCCGCGCCAGAGATCGCCGCACAGCTCAAAATGAATGAATACAAGCTCGCCCGCTATCTCAAGAGCCTGCGCAACGTGCCGACCCGTCGCATACACGCCACCATCAGCGCAGCCGCCTTGGCGGACAGCGAGCTGAAATCCGGCGCAAAAAGCTACGCCCCGCTTGAAAAACTGATCTGTTCTTAACATAAAGGAGATAACTATGAAGATTTTGAATTTTGGCTCTTTGAATTTGGACTATGTCTACTCGGTGGACCACTTTGTTGTCGAGGGTGAGACCCTGGCATCCTCCGTGCGCAACACCTTCTGCGGCGGCAAGGGACTCAACCAGTCCGTTGCGCTTGCACGCGCGGGTGCATGCACCTACCATGCAGGCTGCGTGGGTCCCGAGGGCGGCATGCTGACCGATATGCTGCAGAGCGCAGGCGTGAACGTGACCTACACAAGACAGGTAGACACCCCTACCGGCCACGCCATCATTCAGGTCGACCCCAAGGGCCGCAACTGCATTTTGCTGTTCGGCGGCGCAAACCGCTGCAATGATGAGGAGTTCATTGACCGTGTGCTTGCCGATTTTGACGCAGGCGACTGGCTGGTGCTGCAAAACGAGATTTCTGGGCTTTCCCACCTGATCACCGCTGCCAAGGCCAAGGGCATGACCGTGGTGCTCAACCCCTCTCCCTTTGATCTGAGCCTGCTTGCGGCAGGGCTTGGCAAGGTGGACTACCTGTTGCTCAACGAGACCGAGGGCAAGCAGCTGACCGGCTACGACGCGCCCGACAACATTCTCAACGCCATTCGCCAGACCTACCCCGCCATTAAGGTCGTACTGACGCTGGGCAAGGACGGATGCATCTACGACGACGGAGAGCTGCGCGTTTCCCACGGCATTTTCCCGGTCAAGGCGGTAGACACCACCGCCGCAGGCGACACCTTTACCGGCTTCTTTATCAGCGCGATCAGCACGGGAGTTTCCCCTGCAGAGGCCATTCGCCGCGCAAGCGCTGCAAGCGCGATCGCAGTCTCCCGCCCGGGTGCGGCACCCAGTGTGCCCTCTGCCGAGGAAGTGGATGAATTTTTGAAGAATGCGTAAGGCATCATAAAAGAAAAACCGCTCATGGAGCTGCGGAAATAGCGTGAAATATGAAAAAAGGGCTGAGTCAGACCAGATTCAGCCCTTTATCATTGAAAAAAACTTGGTTTCCCAATCTCTTTGCGCAAAACCCTTCCTCCCGTTACGCTACGCTACGGGAGCCCTCCTTCCCCTGTGGGGACGGCTTTGCACCGCGCATTCATTTCATTGACTTTTCCCTTATGGGATACTTTTTTAGTTCTCCGTCTTATGATGCTGCTTGATGCGGGCAACTTATATAAGCCGTCCCCGCAGGGGAAGGGGTTCCTCGCAGCGTAGCGTAGCGAGGGGAAGGGGCTGTCCGAACACATTGGAAAAGTTCTATATCGTGAATGAAACTATATTAATAGAAAACAGCAGGAATCTGCTCGAAATCGAACAAATTCCTGCTTTTACCGCTAATTCATCAGCCCCGTGCGAGCGGTTTTCTTTTTTTATTCCACGCTGACTCCCGTGATCAAAGCGATCGGGCAAAGTCCTTTGGGCTGGTCGTTTGGCACGATGGCAAAGACCACGTCCACGGTCTGCCCTGCATACGCCGCCAGATCGGCGCACACGCCCGAGGGGACACCCTCGTTGCCCTGGAATACGATCTTGTCGGGATGCTCCAGCACGTCATAGCCCGTACCTGCCAAGAAGCCGTTGCCCGCGTTGGCAATGCCGCTTCCCTCGGTCAACGGAGAGAATCCGTCGCGCCCATACAGCGAGCATTCCTGCCAGGTCTTTCGCCGTCCACCGACCACATATAGGTCTTGATGCCACCCTTCGCCACGGCCCAGCCTGCGATAGCCAGCTTACCGCCGTCCACGGTGGAGGCATTGTAGTCAATGATATCCAAGCCCTTATCCGAGCTGCTGCCGCGCGAATTGTACGGGCCGTCACCGTCGCCCGCGCCGTTGATAAAGTCAATGAATGCGGTAAAACGAATATCCGAAACGGTATAGCCGCTCGAAGCGTCCACAAGATCCGAGAAGGACGGAGGCACCGAAGGTCTTCCCTGCTCGGTTCCCTCCTCGGGCTGTTGCTCGCTCTCGGGCCAAGGCTCGAAATCCTTTTCGCAGACCACCTTGAAGGTGCGGCTGTCTGCGCCGTCCATATTGAACGCAAACGCATAAGAATACGTGCCGTTGCGATCGTAATATACGGCATAGCCGTCGTAATAGTGCGCATACCCCTTGCTGTCGGGGGTCTTGGACGAGTTGACCGTCAGCTCCACCCACTCGCCACTCACCTTTTCGTAAATGACGGGAGCGGTCAGCTTGTCAAAGCCGTACACGCGCACGACCTTATTGTTCGAGCCGCCGGAAATGGTAAACTCCGCGCTCTTGCCGTCCACCGACTTCACGCTCGGCACGAATACGCTTTCCACGAGCTCGCCATCCTGTACACTCAGCTTGACGCCGTTCAGGCAAGTATTCTCGCGGATGGCCTGCACGTTGGAATCGTCGGTCGAGGTATAGAAGCCCCAAGGGGAGATGATCAGGCAAAGCTTCATGGTGTCGCCCTTCTTGAGCGTGACGTTTGCGAGATCCAGCGACAGGCTGTACTTGGAATTCTGTCCTACCGCGACAAAGCCCGCGTCGCACGTCTCTCCGCCAATGGTCATTTCGGAATCGTAGATCACCACACCCATGTTGACGTTGTTCTTTGCCCAATCCTGTGCGGTAGCTTCCAGATCGTAGAGCGCCACGTAAGGAGACTCGCTGCCCAGCCTGAGCACCTCGGGCTCGGCAGAGGCGTTGACAGTTCCCTGCACGGCCCTGTTCTGCTCATTCAGATAACCGATCTTGGTGTATGTGCCCGCATAGCCTTCAAAGGAATAGAATGAGAAATCCTTGGCAAAGTCGGCAATGCTGACATCCTGGAGCACCTCGTAGTTGATCTCGTAGTAAGCGCGCAGCTCATCGGTCTCGGGCAGCTCTACGTGGTTGTACGAAACCTTGATCTTTCCGTCGTCCGAGAGATAATCCATCTTGACATCGGTATAAACGGGGCCGGAGGAGATGATATCATTGTGGTAATTCTCGGTCGCTATGTGGTTGCCCTCGGCATCCGTGTACTGCAAAAAATACTGGAAGCCGCCGTGGGTATGCTGGGGCTGGTTGTCATATCCCTCGCCCTTGGGCAGCTCGAACCAATAAGGCATGGACATCGAGCGGAAGTCGGGCAAGGTCCACAGATCACGCGCACCGTACAAGGGGCAGATGCAGCTGGTCTCGGTCGTGCCCAAAGACAGATGATAATAAGGCCAGAAGAACTGAATGGAGGACAGCTGCTTCAAGGGAAGTTTGCCCCAATTCATATACAGATTGAGCACGGTCAGCTCCACCGTCTCGCCTGCCTTAAGCGAGATCGGGAAATAGGTCTCGGAATAGGAAGGATCGCCCGGATCAAAGATCGGCTCCTCGTTCTCACCCTTGAAGTTCTTGCAGATCATGACCGGAATGGGCAGAAGCATATCGTTCTTGCCAAGGATCAACGCATTTTCACCACAGCCGCTTGTGGTCGTGGTATATACGTAAACGTTGCGGTCGCTCTCGCCTGCTGTGATCGAAATATCGGCAGTATAGTGGCGGTTCTGCTCCGAGAAGAAGGGCTCGTTAAAGCCGGTTCCGCCAATGCCGAAGCAGTATGCGCCTCTGAGCGCGTCGTAGCCGAGATAAGCATCCGACCCGATATCCTGCAAGGGATTGCGCTCAAATTCGGCCTCGGTCAGAAAAGCATCAAAGCTGTGGCTCTCGTCGGTATACAGACGGTGACCCATATAGAAATCATCCTTGGTCGTATCGGGATTGGCGGTCAGCTCACCATCCTTGGGTCTTGCGCTCTGGGTCACGGTATAAGTGCCGTTCGCCAGGGTCACCTCCAGCTTTCCGCTGCTTTCATGCGGCAGCAGGATAAAGCCGAGAATGCCTGCATCCTTAATGTCAAAGCCCACGTACTCGCAGCTGTCAAAATCCACACCGTCCAAAGAATCGTGTGTGCCGTTCTTGTCCTTGACGATCAGCTTTTGCACGGTGTCTGCAGGGAGATCGGTAATCATACCGAGACTTGCGATCCCCGTGACGTATTCGGTTGCCACAAAGTGCAGCACCTGATTGGTTTTGTCCGAATAGGTATGGAAGGTTCTGTCCAGCAGCACGGCGGGTGCGGACATATCCAGATTGACCGCCTTGATATCCTTGATCTGTACCGCCTGACCGGAACCGCCGATATCAAAGCGCAAGGAGGTAACGTCCCCCGTATAGTCAACGGCATTGCTCAGCACCAGCGTATACGTGTTCCATTCATCGTTCCCCAAAAGGTTAAAGCGCACGCACTGCTCTGCATTGTGCCCCGTACGGTCGCCCGCAATATAGTACAGCTCGCCCGAGGTGGCAGCGGTCTTGACCGAAAACTGCACGGCATTGAACTGCTCTGCAGGATAGAAAAGCCCCTTTTTCGTGGTGTTCCTGACCGTATAAACGTACGGATCAAAGCCCTCCACGGTATAGGAGATCACTCCGTCCGAAACGCGGAAATCGGTCACATCGTGGTATCGCATATTCCCTTTGCTGATCGCAAACTCCATCTGATCCGTTACGGCAGCGCCGCCCATGAAATTCTGGCCCATGATGTGCGCATCATAATAATAGTAGCTCATGCGATAGATGTTGGCATGCGGTGCGGCGGTGGACTCGGATGCAAAATAGGTCTTGCCGTCCTCCATGGTCATATAGACGTCCATGGTATTTTCCAGATACACGCCGCCCTCGGCATTTGTCAGAGAGGTGACCTGCATGGAGTCGGCGGAAGAAAGGTTGTATTCCAGGCGCATATTTTGGTTTTCAATGCAATAACCAAGTCTTGCAGGCGTGGAATAATAGGCCTGCACGCCGTCCGCCAGGCGATTGGCCTGCATGATGGTGCCGGCATACGGTCCTGTGATGACCGGCTCAACGTATTCCGGATCATCGGGTCCGGGCTCGGTTCCCTGCTCGGGATCGGTATCCGTGCCGGGCGCGGTCTCATCCGTCTCGCCACCCTTCTTGGAGCAGGCAGTCATGCAAGTGCCCATCAGCAGCGTAATGGATAAAATCAACAGAAGAATTCGTGTAAATTTCATATACCAGATTCCTTTCCGATAGGATACTTATATTTTACAGGATTTTTCTTCCCGTGTCAATCGGTAAGCCCACTCTTTTTACTTTGAAATCAAGCAGAAGGTGTTTACTTTCTCGCGCTTTTCTGCTACAATAGAGATATCTCAATTCGCGCAAAGAGCAAGCAAGACTGCCACAAGGAAAAGAAGGAGTGGGCTTATGATGATCAAAAGCAAAAAGCTGTTAGTTTGGCTCTCGATCGCATTTCTGTGCATCATGGCTGTACTGGGAGTGCTTTTGCAAACGGTGCAAGCAAGCATTCCCGTCAACCTGCGCTATACGGCCATCGTGCTTGCCTGCCTCTTCTGCATTCTGTTTGCAGAGACGTCGGATTCCTACCTCTTTACGCAGCTTGCGCTGGTATTCACGCTCATGGCGGATTACTTTCTCGTCTATCTGGATGACATCCAAAAAGCCCCTGCCATGCTTTGCTTTTCGGTGGTGCAGATCGCATACTTTGTGCGCCTGTACCGCGAGGACGGAAGCAAAACGCGTCGCAAGATCCACCTTGCCTTGCGTACTGCCCTGTCGATCGCGGTCGTGGCCGTCACGCTTGCGGTGCTCGGCACGAATTGCGACTTCGTGGCGTTGATCTCCATGTTTTATTACGCCAATCTGATCCTCAACGCCGTTTTTGCATGCATCAGCTTCAAGAAGAACCCCGTTTTTGCGATCGGACTGGTCTTATTCATTCTGTGCGACACGGTTATCGGACTTGGCGAGATCGACGCCTATCTGCCCATCCGCGAGGAATCGGTCATGTACAAGATCCTCTCTCCCGGCTTTGACCTTGCCTGGGCATTCTACCTGCCCTCGCAGGCACTCTTGGCAATCAGCCTGCTGCCGCGGCGGTGGCAATCCACATAACATAAAACAGGGATGGCATGCGAGACTTCTCATAAGGAAGTCTCGCA
>JAFQUG010000233.1 GCA_017408625.1 Clostridia bacterium
ACCAGGAAATACTGCTGCGTCAGACGGAGCAGCTTGCCCTCGGTATGGTTATCCGAGGGATACAGCACCTTGGCGATGGTCTCTGCCTGGGTGCTTTCCTGCATGGCTCTTGCATACTGACCCTGCGTGAACAGACCCATGTTGAAGTTCTTGACGTCGCGTGCGCGCCAGAGTCTGAGCTGGCTGACAGCCTCGCTGTCCGCGCCCGAGATCATCATGTCATAAGGAACGGCCTCAACCTCCTCGGCGTTCTCGTAAACGACCTCCATGCGGCCTTCCTTCCAAAGCTCTCTGACGTGTCCGCCAAAGCGTACGTGGAAGGTTCTGTCGGTTCTGGGCACCAGCCATACTTCACCGCCGGGCAGCCATACGTCGGGCAGCTCTACCTGAATGCCGTCTACGATCATCTGCTTGAAAAGTCCGTATTCATAGCAAATCGAGAATCCGGTTGCGGGATAATCCAGCGAGGAAAGAGAGTCCATAAAGCATGCAGCCAGTCTTCCAAGACCGCCGTTGCCAAGACCTGCATCGGGCTCGCAGGTATACAGGTCGTCCAGAGCAAAGCCCAGCTCACCCAGTGCCTTGCCGTATTCCTTGTCAAGTCCTAAATTGCACAGGTTGGTCTTGAGCGATCTGCCAAGCAGAAATTCCATGCACATATAGTACACACGCTTGGAGCCCTGTCTGTTGACCTGCTTTTTGAATTCGCCTCTCTTCTCGGTCAGAATATCTCTGACGGTCATGGCGGTTGCCTTATACATCTGTTCGGTGGTTGCTTCGGCGGGGGTGCAACCGAAATAACGGGAAAGCTTTATGGTCAGATCATCTCTGATCTTTGCCGCCGAGGGTCTGTAGTCTATCATTGGTTTAAGAATCCTTTCTTAGGGTATAAATCGTAAAAATTGTTCAGCTTTACAGCTCGTCGTACATCTCCAGGTACTTGACTGCGGATGCACTCCAGGAGAAATCGGTGCGCATAACCTTTGCCACCAGCTTTTTCCACTTGGCACTCTGTTTGTACAGATCAATCGCAGCCAAGGTGCGCTCATGCAGCTCTGCACCGGTATAGCCCGCAAAGGTAAAGCCGTTGCCCAGCATCTCGCCGTCCTTTTCCCAATAGGGCTTGATCGAGTCATAAAGACCGCCGGTCTCGCGCACCACGGGTACTGCACCGTAGCGGGATGCGATCATCTGCGAAAGACCGCAGGGCTCGCTCTTGGAGGGCATCAGGAAAATGTCAGTCGCCGCGTAAATGCGCTTGGCAAGGTCGCGGTCATAGGTCAACAGTGCTGCAACCTTATCGGGATAGCGTGCAGCCAAGTCTGCAAAGAAGCGTTCAAATCTCTCCTCGCCCTTACCGAGCACGATCAGCTGGATATCATTTTCAGCCACCAGCTTGTCAGCGATCTCGCTGATCAGGTCAAGTCCCTTGTGGGCAGCCAGACGGGAGATCACGGCCAGCACCGGCACGTCGGCACGCAAGGGCAAGCCTGCCTCTGCCTGCATAGCCTCCTTATCCTTTGCCTTGCCCGAAAGACGGCGCGCATCAAAGGTGGAAACCAGTCCGGTATCCTTGGCGGGATTGTAATAATCGTAGTCAATGCCGTTGAGAATGCCTCTGAGCTTGTAGCTGTTCTGCTCCAGCACAAAGTTGAGTCTGTGCGCATACTCGGCAGTCTTGATCTCCTCTGCATATCTGGGGCTGACCGTGGTGACCGTATCGGCACACACGATGGCAGCCTTCATCAGGTTCAGACAATCGTCGTAGCGCATCAGTGAGGTGTGCTCCACGCCAAGCTCAAAGACGTCACCCAGGATCGACATATCATACTGACCCTGGTATTCGATATTATGGATGGTAAACACACTCTTCATGTGCTCGTAAGCGGGCTGATTGCGATATCTGGTATTGAGATATACCACCGACATGGCAGCCTGCCAGTCGTGTGCATGCAGCACGTCGGGATACCAATCGATCAGCGGCATCATTTCCAGCACCGCCTTGCAGAAGAAGGCGTATCTCTCGCCGTCGTCAAAGTTGCCGTACAGCGAGGGACGGTTGAAATAATACTCGTTATCAATAAAGTAGAAGGTTACGCCGTCCTTGCAAAGCGACTTGACGCCGCAATATTGGTTACGCCAGGCAAGATTGATGCGAAATTCGGCAACCTGCTCCAGCTGGTCTCTCCAAGTCTTGCCCATGGCACCGTACAAAGGAAGCACCACGCGCACGTCTGCGTTCTTACCGCCCTTTTTGCGAATAGCGGCTGGCAGAGAGCCAAGCACATCGCCAAGGCCGCCCGTAGCGGCAAACGGCATTGCCTCAGCTCCTACAAATAAAATCTTTTTCATCACAAAGCCTCCGTACGGGATCAGATTGCGCCGTTCTTGCCGATATAGAAGGGCATGGTCTCACAGCCGGACAGCGTTCTGCCATCCTTGACCATAACGTTCTTGTCGGTAATGACGCAGTTGAGAGAAACGTTTTCGCCTGTGTATGTATCCTGCATGAGAATCGAGTTCTTGACTACGGTTCCCTTGCCTACCTTAACGCCACGGAACAGAATGGAATTTTCCACAGTGCCCTCGATCACGCAGCCGTCTGCCACGACGGAGTTTACGATCTTGGCATCACCGCAGTACTTGGTGGGAGCGGAGTTACGGACCTTGGTCAGAATGGGTCTGTTCGGAACGCCCCAGATGCCCTTACGGGTTTTCTCATCAAGCAGTGCCATGGAGCAAGCGAAATAGCCCTCCATCGAGCCGATCTTGGCAAATACACCGTCGTATGCATACGCGCGGTAGTTTGCGCTCTCCAGCGATCTTGCGATCACATCCTTGAAGAAGCTGGTGTATCCGTGGGAGGTAGCCTCCTGCACCACGCTTTGCAGATAGGTGCGGGTTGCAACCATGATATTGGTGCTGATGGTCACCTTACCCCGGGTGGGATGCATTTCGGCAAAGTCGGTCACTCTGCCGTTCTCGTCAACCTGAACGACCGGAACAGTGCCCTGCACGTACAGCGTGCCCGCATCCATCTCGGTGGTCACGAAGGTCAGATCCGCACCGCTCTTTTCGTGCGCCTCAACAACAGCCTTGAGGTCGATGTTGCAGATGACGTCACAGTCGGACATCACGATATAGTCCTCGGAGCAACGGTTGATAAAGTTGAGTGCGCCCTTGAGCGCGTCCATTCTGGAGCGGTTGACGCCGGGAGTGGTAGTATCAAACATGGTAATATAGGGAGGCAAAATCTTAATGCCGCCCGAGCGACGGGCCAGATCCCAGTCCTTACCGTTGCCGATGTGGTCAAGCAACGACTGGTAGTTATAGTGGGTGATGACGCCCACCTTGGTGATATCCGAGTTGACCATGTTGGAGAGTGCGAAGTCGATCAGGCGGTATCTGCCGCCAAAGGGCACGGACGCCATGGTACGCAATCTGGTCATTTCGGCAATATTCTTATCGTGTGTATTGGCAAAAATCAATCCTGCTGCAGTCATTGTTTCGTCCCCCTTTCTTAAACCTCTGGAATCATGGCGCCGGCTTCCACGCGTGCGCCGTCCTCGACGGTTATGTCCTCCCCGATCACGGCAATTCCCTTAGCTGTTGCCTTATCCTCGCCAATCACGGCACCCTTACCGATGGTCACGCCGGTATCAATAATTGCGTAAGATACCACAGCGCCCTCGCCGATCACACAGTCACCCATCAGCACGCTGTCGGTCACGACTGCGCCCTTTTCGATCTTGACGCCCGCACCGACCACGCAATTACGGACCGTACCGTAAATCTCGCAGCCCTCGGTGATGTTGCAGTTTTCGATCACGGCATCCTTGCCCACGAACTGCGGTGCAAGGGCGTGGTGACGTGCGTAAATTCTCCAGGACTCGTCGCCCAAATTGAGCTCGGGCTTCTCACCCAGCAGATCCATGTTTGCTTCCCAAAGCGAGGAAATGGTTCCGACGTCCTTCCAGTAGCCCTCAAAGGGATATGCGAACATCTTCTCCCCTGCCGCCAGCATGTTGGGAATGATATTCTTGCCAAAGTCGTTGGACGAGCCGGGGGTGTTTTCATCTGCAGTCAGATAATCATTGAGCTTTTTGCGGTTAAAGATGTAAATGCCCATACTTGCCAGATTGGAATCGGGATTCTTGGGCTTTTCCGAGAACTTGTAAATCGAGCCGTCAGAATTGGTGCTCATGATGCCAAAGCGGCTGGCCTCCTCCATGGGAACTGCCAGAACGGCGATGGTGCAATCCGCACCCTTTTGCTTGTGGTATGCAAGCATCTTGGCATAATCCATCTTATAGATATGG
>JAFQUG010000002.1 GCA_017408625.1 Clostridia bacterium
AGCAAAGCCCCCGCCCTACACGATCGATTGATTATCCGAGTGATCCCGGTTTGCCCTTCTGCGAGAAATCGATCAGCGCGCCCTCACGGTAGTACGTAATGCCGTACTTTTCGCAGATTTCATACATTCTGGTGATGTACTCCTTGCGCTTCGGACCTCTGAGCTGGCCGACGTAATACGCCTGGACCATGGATTTCTCCACGTGAGCCTTGTGCACCTCGGTATCAGCCTCCTCATACGCCTTTTCCCAAAATGCCACCACATCCTCGCCCAAGGCAAGCATTTCTTCGTTGCTCATGTCCGACGACATCATTTGACCGACCGAGTGGTAAATACCGACCTCACCCTTGGCTGCAAGCTCGGTGATCATGTCGATATACGCACGGATATGCTGCCAGCCCGCACCGTAATAGTCCTCAAGGAACTCGTTCATATGACGGTTGTACTCTTCCTCGCTCATGTCGGGATTCCAGAGCAGCTTTGCCAGCAGGTAAGCGCGCAGCTCGCCGAACTCGCCCGAGGTGGACTGATAGTTGCCCTGCTCAAACATGCCGATGACGTGATGATCCTTATAGAACTTGACGTTCTCACGCAGCACGCCGAGATTGGGGAACGGTGCAAGATAGTACATAAAGTTGGTCGTATAATCCCAGATGTAGAGATTGTCACAGATCGCACTCCACTCCTCGATATCCTTCTTGAACGCCGCGTTATTTGCACAGCTCTCGTCCGACAAAGGATGGCCAAAGCAGCACTCGATCGAGCAAAGACGGATGATGACGTTGTCCGCCGGCTTGATGGTTTTGGGAGCCTGACGGGTATAACGGTACGCCAGCGTGTCCACGTAAACACCGGGAAATTCGTCCTTGATATCGCCCGCAATACGGTTGACAAAGGTCAGAAGCGAGCCCATAGGCGTGCCCTCGCGGTCATCGATTGCCTTGCAGTTGGCGCATTGGCAGCCGAGATGCTCGGCTGCAGAGTCGTTCTGCGAGACCGAAACAATCTTGGCCTGCGGATTGGCACGCAGCCAGGCCTTGACGTTGGCAAGCACGGTCTGATACACATTTTCATCGGTCAGACAGGGCTGCTTGCCTACCTCGTGAGGCGTATTGGTCAGATCAGCCAGCGTGTGCACGAACGGACCCGCATAGCCGATACCGCCCTCCATTTCCGGTACGTATTCGCTATTGTCCTTCAGGCGGTTGGCCAACGTCTGATGATGGCTGACATCATACCAGAAGGTATCACGCATCAGAAAGGCGGGGCTGTAGACCTCGCAGTAATCCTTGGGAATACGCGAAATGGGATTGTCGCGCACGCAGATGAAATCCTTGGCATAGAAGCGCACACCAAGGTAATTCTCCATAAACGTATACACGCCGTATACCGTACCTGCGGTACAGCTGCCCGTGATGTAGAGCTTTCCGTTTTGCTCCACAAAGGCGTAGCCGTCGTTCTTGATCCGACCGCGCGCTGCCTTGACCTCCTCGGTGTCAAGCTCGGTCGTGCCAATGACGATCACGTGCTCTGTTGACGCGTCCTCGGTGACAGCAAGCTTGTACCCTGTTGCCTGTTCGGCATATTCGATCAGCAATTCCACCGCATCGGTCATACCCTTGGCCGCAGAGGGCTGCACGAACAAAGAGAACTCAGAAAACGCCACTCCGCCGATCTCAAACAAATCCACGGGATAGCCGGTGTCCGGCACAGTCTCTTCGGGCTCGGTGGTCTGCTCGGGCTCGGTCGAGCTCTTAGGTGCGGTGGTGATCTCGGGATCGGTTTGAGGACCGGGATCAACCGCGGGTGTGCAAGCAGCAAGGCAGCCAAACGGCATCAGCATCGCCAAAAGCATTGACAGTGTTTTTTTCATACAGGATCTCCTTTACCATTTCAGTCCGTGGAAGTAATGCCCCGTTCCTATGAATCCGACCTGACGGAAATCCTCGGGATTGTGGCGAATGATATAGTCCATGTAAGAAACGATCATGCGCGCAGTCAGCAAATAGCCTTGCGCGTTGAGATGACCGCCGATCCAGAAGTGATCGTAGAATTTCTGATCGTACACAGGTCCGTACTCGCGCAGGTCGATGACGTAGGTGTTGTCAAAGTACTCTGCCAGATCATACATCAATTTCTGCTGCGCATCCGCCTTGGTCTCCGCTTCTGCACCATGGTGCGGTGTTTTTGGCATGGTGACAAGGAAGAACTTGGCCTTGGGTTGGATCTGCTTGTATCTCTGCATGACAGCCGCAAATTCACCCGCAAAGGTGGGCGCGTTCTTGGTGTAGTCCTCGCGGTCAATGTCGTCAACCGAGCCGACAGGTAAGCCAAGTCCCCACAGATCGTTGCAGCCCAGTGCCATAATATAGCACTGGCAGGCAAGCTCAGGATTCCAGAAGCCGTTGGCCTCGCCAAAGGACTGCAGATACTCACGCGCTGTCATGCCGCCGCGGGAAAAGTTATACACCTTCGTGCCCGCCATGCGCGCGATGAACTGTCCCCAGGAAATATCGTAAAGATCGTGATATCCACGCTGGCCATCCTCTGTCATGGATTCCAGCTCGCCCGAGGAAAGGCTGTCGCCAATGCAGCCGATGGTGCGGAAAATGCCTACGAAACCGCCGTCGTTGACCAGACGGTCCAACGGTTTTTCGTCAGGTATTGCGTAAAAATCATTGATATTCATCAGATTCCTCCTTGTGCGCAAAGCATTTTTTTCAGTATAACATAAAATCAAATGGTTGACAAGGCGAGGAAATCACGAAGTTTCCTCCCGATTTTTGTGCAATTTCCCGAGATTTTTTTAATCAAAAGTACTTGACAAACAAATTCTGTTGTGCTATCATATATGGGTACGCGAAAGCGTATGGCTTGCGGCGTTAGCTCAGCTGGATAGAGTGTTTGGCTACGAACCAAAAGGTCAGGGGTTCGAGTCCCTTACGCCGCGCCATAAAAATAGCAGGGAGTCCAAAAGGACTCCCTGCTATTTTTATTTCGCCCCGTCACGACTCAGAACCCCGCACGCGCGGCTTCGCCGCTCGTGCAAAGCTTGCGCCGGTTGACC
>JAFQUG010000234.1 GCA_017408625.1 Clostridia bacterium
GAATACGGTCTGCGACGGATCTTTTCTGTCAGCTGTCCTGCGTCGTCATATCCAACGTAACCGGGAGGCGAGCCAATGATACGGGATACCGAGTGCTTTTCCATAAACTCGGACATATCCAATCTGATCAAAGTCTCGGGAGACTGGAACAGGTCTTGGGCAAGCGTTTTCACAAGCTCGGTTTTACCTACACCCGTAGGTCCTGCAAAGATGAAGGACACAGGCTTACGCTTATAGGAAATACCCGCGCGATTGCGCTTGATCGCGCGCGCTACCGCCTCAACTGCATGATCCTGACCAATAATTTTCTCTAAAAGCCTTGTCTTGAGACTGTCGATTCGCTCGTATTCGTTTCTCTTGATAGTGGTTGCGGGGATCCCCGTCCACACCTCAATGACCTCGGCAAGCTGATCGGGTGTCAATACTACCTTCTTGCAGTCCTCCTCAAGTGTTACGAGCTTTTCGGCTAACTGCATTTCGGTTGCCTTGATCTTAGCGATCTTTTCGTAGCGCAGTTGCTCGTTTTGTTCTTGATCCGTAGGTGCACCCTCCAGCTCCTCGCGCTCTTGCTTAAGCACAAGCAGACGGTCACGGATTTCATGGGATTCATTGAGCGGTGCACTGGAAAGAGAGAGCGCACTGGCTGCCTCGTCAAGCAGATCGATGGCCTTATCGGGCAGATAGCGATCTGTGATATATCTTTCCGAGAACACGACTGCGCGTCTGAGCACATCCTCCGGAATGGAAATATGGTGGAACTCCTCGTAATAGTGCTTGATCCCACGCAGCATTTCAATCGAGTCTTCAACCGAGGGCTCGTTGACAGTCACGGGCTGGAATCTTCGCTCCAAGGCCGTATCCTTTTCGATGTGCTTACGATATTCGGTCAGAGTAGTGGCACCGATCACCTGTACTTCACCGCGTGAAAGTGCGGGCTTGAGAATATTGGCCGCATTGATGCTACCCTCTCCTCCGCCTGCGCCAACAATATTATGCACCTCGTCAATGACCAGGATCACGTTTCCTGCTTGCTTGACTTCAGTTAAAAGGCCAAGAATTCTCTGTTCAAACTGGCCGCGGAACTGTGTTCCTGCAACAAGCGCAGTCAGATCGACCGCATAAAGCTCCTTGTTTTTCAGCTTATACGGCACGTCACCCTTTGCGATGCGTAACGCAAGTGCTTCAGCGATCGCGGTCTTACCGACACCGGGTTCACCGATCAGACAAGGATTGTTTTTTTGTCTGCGACAAAGGATCTGGATCACACGCGCAAGCTCGTTGTGTCTGCCGACAATACTGTCAAGTCTTCCCTGGCGCGCATGTCCCGTCAAGTGACGGCAATAGGTGTTGAGAAATTTATAGTTGGGACTTGCGTCCTTCTTTGCATCCTTTTTGCTTTTCTTTTCCTTTTTCTGCGGCTGCTCTGCGGGAAGATTGTCAGGCTCTGTCAATTGGTTTTCGTCCTCTCCGAAAAGCTTAGGCAAATCGATCGCAGGTGCACCTCCGTCCTCGTTATCATCCATCTCGGAAGGCAGCTGGCTGTTCTGGAACATGTTATTGAGCTCATCCTCCATGTTCTCCAGCTGATCGGGTGAAAGCCCAAGTTGGCCGGACAGATCACCCAGCATATTTTCCATGGGAATCCCCATTTCTTTGGCGCATTTTATGCAAAGGCCCTTACTTACCTTTTTTTCATTTTCATATTTGGTGACAAAGATCACCGCCACACGCTTGTGGCAATTAGAACACATGACCATGTATCAAAACACCTCCGGTAGTATTCAATCTTCAAATTTATAATATACGGCACTCTGTCCTCCGCAGACCAGCACCTCGTCAGAGTCACTGATCAGCATGGCTTTTCCGTCCGTAATGCAAGCAACAAAATCGTATGACGCATTTTGCACGTCCACACGTGCAATCCCCGTATCAGTCATCAGATACAAGTATTCCCCAAAAACGCTCAAGGAAGAAAGACCCGCGTCGAAGGTCTGATCCATCATCAGATTCCCGTTTTTATCAGTCACGATCAAACGGTAGGTATCGGTCACTGCGTTGACCGAGAACGCAAGCGCAACGAACTCCGAGTTTGAATCCGCATAAGCCAGCAGCTCGCTGCCTGCATAATTGATGCGGAAATGCTCTGCACCGTCATCTACGGAGATCACATATGCAGCTGTATCTCCTACAAGCAAGAGGCGATGTTGGTCAATAAACTCAAGCTTATACGGAAACAAGCCCTCAAATTCAAGCTCTGACGAGGTTTCTGACTGTCCGGGAATGGCGATTACCAAAGTAGTCAGATATGCGCCGTTTTTCATGCCGGCCGTTGTAAATGCCAAACGGTTTCCCGCATCGTTGATAGCAGTCGCTACCACCATATCCGTACGGTTATAACGGTTAATCAACTCAAAACGATCGTTGTAGAGTGAGACCACACCTGCATGGGAATAGGATTCGGTCACAACCGCATAGTAACCGGAATCCGACATTGCAGCAGTAAATACAGGGTAATCACACTCCTGATGATGTACACAAACAAAGGAGTTATATACAGAATAGCGCTTTTCTCCTATGTCGTACATCAAAAGATACCGATCAGAGCCGCAAAGCACGGGTGTGATATAGTCGGGAGAGGCATTCAGCGTTTCCCTGCCTGTTGCTGTAAAGAGCTGCAATCCTGAATCCCCGCCTACTGCAAGACCGCCGCGATAAAGAGCAAAGGTCTGATTGCGCACAGAGGTTTCATAGTTGATCACGTTACCCGATCCTGCAAGCAGATCGGATGCAGCACTGATATCCTTGGCCAGATAATAAAAGTTTTCATATGTGAATAGCTCAATATTGCAAAGCACGGCCACACAAACAAACACCAAAAGCGCTGCCAATAGAATGATAAACAGCGAATGATAAATATTGGATACACCGTCATAATACACATTACGCGGCTCTTGCAGATTGACAGGCTCAGCCGCGCCTGTTTCCGCTTTTCTTGTGAAAACCCATTTTCTCATGGTATCTCCTTCGGAATGTGTTCATAGACCACGCGGTTGAGATACAATCCCATAGCCGGCGCGGTCAGACCTGCTTTTGCTCGATCCCTCGCTTCAATCACGCCGGGAACATCCTCCGGCGTCAGCTTTCCCTCTGCCACAGAAATCAGCGTGCCGGTCATGATCCTGACCATGTTGTATAAAAAGCCGTCCGCAGCTACATAGAATTCGATCACGTCGCCCTTTCGTTCAACTCTTGCATGTTTGACCGTGCGAACCGCATGCGCTACGGTTGCCCCCTGCGACATAAACGAAGTAAAATCATGTGTGCCGCAATAGCATCGCGCGGCTTCCTGCATACTTGCAAGACTTCGGTCGTCGATTCTCTTTGGGTAAAACCAAGAGCGTCCTTCTTCAAAGGGGTTACGACAAGGAGAGTTATAAATACGGTAGACGTATTCTTTATATTGCACGTCGTATCGCGGATGAAAGTCGCTGCTGACAAGCATTGCATCGTATACCGCGATATCATCCGGCAGATGCGCGTTGAGTGCTACCGGAATACGGGATACGGGTACGGAGGTATGCAGCTCGTCCGTTCCGCGCTGTGCAACGGTTGCACAGAACATATTCGCATGCACACCGCTGTCCGTTCTGCTGCAGCCCACGATATCGCAGCGTACGCCAAACAACTCTGCACACGCACGCGTCAACTCGCGTTGCACGGTCGGCTGATCGCCCTGCACCTGATATCCGTTATATGCGGTTCCCAAGAACGCCAAGCGCAAAAACAGCTTCATAGTCTCCTCCCCAAAGTATTGTTATAATGTGTATCCGATATTCCAGAAATTACAGGATACGATTCCCGCAAGTGCTGCCACGGACAAGATCAGCACGATAATATCAAGTGCGTGCATGCGCATGGTGGTCATGCGGGTTCGACCGTCTCCGCCACGATAGCAGCGACAGGTCATGGCGGTTGCAAGCTCAAAGGCACGTCTGAACACGGACGCAAACAGCGGGATGAGGATCGGGATCAAGGATTTGATACGCTTGATCAGATTGCCCTCGGTAAAGCCTGCTCCTCGCGCCTTTTGCGCAGCCATAATCTTTTCAGCTTCCTCCATGATCGTAGGAATGAATCGCAGTGCAATGGACATCATCATGGAAAACTCATGCACCGGCAGCTTAAGAACGCGCAAGGGAGAGAGCAGTCTCTCCAATGCATCTGTCAGCGCAATGGGTGTGGTAGTATAAGTCAGCAGCATGCACGTGGCGATAATCATGGATAGAATACGCAGAGCTATGAACAACGCACTGTAAAGACCTTTGGTATAGATCTCGAAGATCCAGAATGACCAAAGCGGCTCAGCTCCTTCTTCTTTTGTAAGAAATATATTGATCGCCACGGTCAGAATGAGTATAAACACGACCATCTTCAGGCTACCCAGAACCGTTCTCAGCGGCACACGGCTGAAAATAACCAGCAGTATAACCGTTGCGGCAAGTAAAGCAAAGCCAAGAAGATTCTTACACAAAAAGGCGGCTATGATATACAGCACCGCAATGATCAGCTTAATGCGCGGATCCATTCTATGCAAGGGCGACCGGGCAGGATAGTATTGCCCAAGTGCGATATTTTTCATGGATAATAATTCCCTTTATATTTTATTTGAGTTTGAACGCTTTGATCAGCTCGGCAACAGCCTGATCCTTGGTACATACGGATGCATTCACATCCAGTCCGTTCTCTTTGAGCAACCGCATAATGCGGGTGATCTGCGGGATATCAAGTCCTGCCCTGACAAGCTTGTCACTATCCCCAAATACGCTGTCCTTGGGGCCTGTGAGCATGACCCTTCCCTTGTGCATAACAATGACGTCATCACAGTATTCCGCCATGTCCTCCATGCTGTGGCTGATGATAATGACTGTTGCCCCCGTAGTATCTCTGTATTTTCTGATACCTGCAAAGATATCTGCTCTGCCGGCAGGATC
>JAFQUG010000235.1 GCA_017408625.1 Clostridia bacterium
GTAGGCGATATCGGAAATGGTGCAGGCAGTGCCGGAGCAGCCGCCGATATATGCAGCACGAGCACCAAGAATCGCAGCGTCGCTTCCCTGCGCACGTCTGGAGCCAAATTCACTGATGGGTCTTCCCTTGGCTGCGCGCGCAAGTCTTGCAGCCTTGGTAGCGATCAGGGATTGGTGGTTGATCATCATGAGAATATAGGTCTCAATAAACTGTGCTTCGATCGCCTTTGCACGAACGGTCATCAAGGGCTCGCCCGGGAATACCACAGTGCCCTCGGGGATCGCCCAGATGTCACCCGTAAACTTGAAATCCTTGAGATATTCAAGAAATTCCTCGGAAAAGCAGTTTCTGCTGCGCAGATAAGCGATGTCGTCATCGTCAAAATGCAGATTGTTGATGTATTCAACGACCTGCTCAAGGCCTGCTACGATCGCGTAGCCGCCGTTGTCCGGATTGGAACGGTAAAACACGTCAAAATACGTGATCTTGTCCTTGAATCCGCATTGGAAATAGCCGTTGCTCATGGTCAACTCATAAAAGTCGCAGAGCATTGTCAGATTTCTGGAGATGTCTTTCATAATGTTGCCTTCTTCCTTAAGATATTTATTGACTTTATTATATCAAAGCGAGGCGAAATTGTCAATGAAATTTGCTTTAATTGTTGCAATTCTTACGTCTACATGCTATAATATACTCAAGAATGTCATTTCGGAGGTTTCTATGAAACACGGATTTGTGAAGGTTGCGGCAGCTGCTCCGGAGATCAGATTGGCTGACTGCACAAACAATGCGGACGTACTTGCGCAGACTGCGCGCAAGGCTTACGAGCAGGACGGCGTGCGCGTGCTGGTATTTCCCGAGCTTTGTCTCTGCGGTGCAACGTGCGGTGACCTGTTTTTTCAAAGCACCCTGATCGCGGGTGCAAAAGCAGCGCTTGCTTCTTATCTGGAGCAAACGGCTGATCTGGATATGCTCAGCATTGTCGGCTTGCCTATGGTGCTCAACGGCAAGCTGTATAACTGCGCCGCAGTTTGCAACGCGGGCACACTGCTTGGCATTGTTCCCGCAAAATCGCATCATAGCCGCCATTTTGCAGCGCTTGCAGATGACACCTATGCCTTTGATCCCTTTGGCGATGGGATGCAGGTTTGTAACTTTGGCAATAACACCGTCTTTTCCTGCTCCGATCTGCCCGAGCTGAAAATCGGCGTATGCGTTGGTGATGGCGAAATTGAAGGCCTTTGCGCTGCAGGGGCTACCTTGATCTGCCAACTTGATGCTTCGCCTGCACTTGTCGGATATGATTCTGCGGCAAGCGCAAAAGCGCAATATTTGTCTTGCCATAATCATTGCGCATACCTCTCTTGCAATGCAGGCAGAGGCGAATCCACCACCGATGCTGCTTACGGTGCGAATGCCGTTATTGCAGAAAACGGCACTATCCTTACCGAAAGAAAATCCTTTGATTATTCCGCCGATTATATCGTAACCGAGGTCGATGTTCAGATGCTTTGCAGCGAGCGTTGCAAGGATGCTGCGTTCACCAACAAGACCGGTAACCGCGAATTTGCCGAGATCGATTTTTCGCTTACTGCATATGACACAGACCTCTCGAGAAGGGTCAATTCACTTCCCTTTATCCCGTCCTGCAGTTGCGATTACGAAACCATTTTACGCATTCAATCCGAAGGGTTGCGCGCGCGCATCAAAGCTGCACATGCAGATACCTTGGTGCTCGGGATTTCCGGCGGACTTGACTCAACGCTTGCACTCTTAGTTGCCGTGGATGAGCTCAAATCCCTGGATATGCCTGCGAACAAGCTGATCTGCATTACCATGCCCGGATTCGGCACGACAAGCAGAACCAAGAATAATGCTACCGTGCTTTGTGAGCAGTTGGGCGTGGATTTCCGCGAGATTCCGATCGGCGAATCGGTTGCTCTGCACTTCAAGGATATCGGACATGACCCGAGCAATCATAACGTCGTATATGAAAACAGCCAGGCAAGAGAGCGCACGCAGGTGCTCATGGACGTGGCCAATGGCTGCAACGGTCTTGTGGTCGGTACGGGTGACCTTTCCGAGTCGGTTCTCGGCTGGGCAACCTACAACGGCGACCATATGTCCAACTACAGCGTCAACTGCGGCGTTCCCAAGACGCTTGTACGCAGACTGGTTGGCTTTGCTGCAGATCAGTATAAAGCAAACGGGCAGAATGCTTTGGCAGACGCGCTGTACGATGTGCTTGGTACGCCTGTCAGCCCCGAGCTGCTCCCCGCAAATGAAAATGGCAGTATCGCGCAAAAGACCGAGGATCTTGTCGGTCCTTACGAACTGCATGACTTCTTTATTTACTACACTCTTCGCTATGGCTTTAGCCCTGCCAAGATCTATCGCCTGGCAAAATACGCCTTTGACGGCAGCTACGACGACAGCGAGATCAAAAAGTGGCTCAAGGTCTTCGCACGCCGCTTGTTTACCCAGCAGTTCAAACGCTCCTGCATGCCCGACGGCCCTGCTGTCAGCACCATTACCGCATCTCCCCGCGGAGGCCTTTGCATGCCCTCCGATGCAGCATTTGCGTTGTGGATGAGCGAGATTGAAGGGATTTGATCCTTGTCTGGTGACGCAATGAATTTAGTTTTATCATCTTGTGATTTTGGAAACCAGAACTCTGCAAAGACTATATACGATAATCTTCCCAAACCGATTTCAGAATGTAAGGTATTATTCTTTCCAAACGAAAAAGCCACCCCGGAGAAGATAGAGAGCGGCAAATACAAGTCTCGTTTAGCAGCATTCGGCTTTCAAAAGAACAACATTTACGTTGCAAACTACTTCCAACCGGAGTCAATCTTCTATATTGACGTTGACGTGATTTATATCAGTGGTGGCAACACCTTCGGTACTATGAAGCGAATTCGCGAATCCGGATTTGATCAGGTGATCCTGTATCTTGTTCGCAACGGTGCTACCTATATAGGGGGTAGTGCGGGTGCACACATAGCAACCGCCGATCTCTCTCATGTAACAAAATATGATCAAGACACGTTCGGACTTTCAGACTTTTCAGGACTGGGACTATATCAAGGCATTTTGATTTGCCATTATTCCGAGGACAGAAGAGAGGATCTGGAGCATCTTCGTTCTTCAGGTGTCTACAACGTGCAGGCGCTTTCTGACCAGGACTCCATTGTAGTCAAAAATACTTGATCTCAATTTCCGATGTAAAAATTCCCTCTTTTTTCAAAAAACATCTTGCAAAACAGAGTCAAATACTGTATAATGTATGTTGACTATATATGTTCTCTAAAAATATGTACATATATCAATTCAGGAGGAAACACAAATGAATCAACGCTATGAATCCGCAAAGCAGATCTACGCTAAGTACGGTGTTGACACCGAGGCTGCGATCTCCAAGCTTTCCGACATTCGCATTTCCATGCACTGCTGGCAGGCAGACGACGTTCTTGGTTTCGAGAACAACGGCCCTCTGACCGGCGGTATTCAGACTACCGGTAACTATCCCGGAAGAGCAACCGGCCCCGACCAGCTGTTTGCAGACCTTGAAAAGGCTCTCTCTCTGATCCCGGGTACTCACAAGCTCAACGTTCACGCAAACTACGCAATCTTCGAGGATGGCGAATTTGCTGACAGAGATGCCCTGGAGCCCAAGCACTTCCAGAAGTGGGTTGACTTCGCTAAGAAGCACGGCATGGGCCTTGACTTCAACCCCACCTACTTCTCTCACCCCAAGGCAAACGGTCTGACCCTTTCTTCTCCCGACGAGGAGATCAGAAAGTTCTGGGTAAGACACGGTATCTGCTGCATGAAGATCGCTGAGTACTTTGCAAACGAGACCGGCTATCCCTGCGTAATCAACTTCTGGACCGGCGACGGCTTCAAGGATATTCCCGCTGACCGTATGGGTCCCCGTATGAGATATGCTCAGTCCCTGGATGAGATTCTGGCTTGCGGCTACGACAAGACTAAGGTTTACCCCTGCGTTGAGTCCAAGGTATTCGGTATCGGCGTTGAGTCCTACACCGTAGGCTCGGGCGAATTCGCTCTGTCCTATGCTCTCTCCCGCGGTATCGTTCCGCTGTTCGACAACGGTCACTACCATCCCACCGAGGTCGTTTACGACAAGCTGCCTGCAATGCTCTGCTTCTCCGAAAAGCTGGCTATGCACATCACCAGACCCATCCGTTGGGACTCTGACCACGTTGTAAACTTCGACGATGACACCAGAGAAATGATGATGGAAGTCGTTCGCTGCGATGCTCTTGACAGAGTATTCCTGGCTACCGACTACTTCGATGCTTCTATCAACCGTGTAGCTGCTCTGGTTATCGGTATGAGAAGCGTTCAGAAGGCTCTGCTGTACGCTCTGCTCTCTCCCAATGCTGAGATGAAGGCTCTGCAGGATGCAGGCAACACCACCAAGCTGATGATGCTGCGTGAGGAAGTCAAGACCCTGCCCTTCGGCGATATCTGGATGGAATTCTGCGAGAGAAATAACGTTTGCGGTTGCTCTTGCTGGTTCAAGGAAATCGAGGAATACGAGGCTGAGGTTCTCTCCAAGAGATAATTACATAAGCCAACATTTTATGGGGCAGTTGCATGCAACTGCCCCTATTTCTATTGACAATTTCCCCGTATTTATGTATAATATATATAACAAACCAATGGAGGTGCTTTATGAAAAGACTTTTGCCTTTTTTGCTTACGCTGCTTTTGCTGCTTCCCTGCTTGGCAGCGTGTAAAACCCCGCCCTCGCCGGATACGAGTACAGATACTGAAACGGGTATGACCGATCCCACGCAGGATACTCCGCTGGCACTTGTCAAGGATGGCGCAAGCGAATATGTGATCGTGCGTCCCGCCAATATCAAGGCTGACGATCCTGCGTTTGTGGCAGCCGTTCTGCTCCGCGATACCGTGGAAAAGCTGACTGGCGTAGTTTTGCAGATCGTGACCGACGACGAAGCAAAATATACCCTTTCCGAGAAAGAGATCGTAATCGGAAATGCACGCGATGCGGCATATGCCGAGAACACGGTTTACGTATCCGAAAGCAAGCTCTATATCGGCGGAGAAATGCAACTTTTGTCCGATATGGTTGCTGCTTTTTTTATCAAGTGTTTCAACTATGATATCACCTCACAGGAGTATACACAGATGGCTGAGCTTTCTATCCCCGCTGATCTTATCATGGATCAGGCGGGTAATATCATAACAGATCAGGCGCGTCAGGACACCACCGCTTGGGGTGACACCATCACTTATGCGGATGACGTTGCCAATCTTATCAACTTCCGTTATCTTGATCAAAGACGTGATACTGCAGAAATTACGAACGGAGACGTTCGTCTGGTTTACAACCTGGATCAAAAGGACAACAAGCAAGTTTCCGGGCTTTACAACCAAAACGGAATTCCCTACCTGACCAACACGATGGATGCATTCGTCATCACCGAACGCGGTGACAAACTGTATTCTTCGCACTCTGGCAATAGCGCACGCGGCAATATCTACAGATTCGGTTATTACTATTACGATATTCATTTTCTGGATCAAGGCTTCTTGCCTTCCGTCTATGAATTTGATGAGAGCGCAGGCAGCTACGATCTGCTCGCCAAGGCGCGCAAGCCCTCCTCCCACGACATTGAATCCGTCGCTTTGAATGACGGTGTCCTGACCGCGATCGTACAAAGCACATACGATCCCTATTTCCATTGGAACGTGAAATACAATGCTGAGGATTACAACGCAATTCAAATCACCATGCGCACCGAGCATACGTCAAACGTTACGCTGTATCTCAAAGCAGGCTCTTATGGCGGCTTTAACGGTGATCAAAACGTTTCCTTCTCGGTAGAGCCCGGCGAAGAATAC
>JAFQUG010000236.1 GCA_017408625.1 Clostridia bacterium
ATTGCGGAAGAAGGAGGTGATGAACTTACCGGAGCCATCCGGCTCGTCGCCGCCCGAGAATCCGCCGGGCAGGAAGATGATCTGCGACTGCTTGCACAGAGCGGCAAACTGCTCAACCGAACGGGCAATGCCCTCGCCCGTCAGGTTATTGATGACAAAGATCTTGGCCTCTGCTCCTGCATCGGAAAATGCCTTTGCACTGTCATATTCACAGTTTGTACCGGGGAATACGGGAATAATCACCTGCGGCTTGGCCGTCAGAATTGCGGGTGCCTTTGCAGCGCAGCCGCCCGTATAGGAAACGGTGGGCAGCTCGCCGTGCTTGTGCTCAATATTGCAGGGATATACGCTTTCCAGCTTATCCTCATAGGTCTCGAGCAGTGCGTCAAGGCAAACCACGCTGTTACCGTAAGTGATCTCCGCCTCAGGCGTGGTGTGACCCAGCAGCGCGCCGTCAAGCGAAGCGCCGTCTGCAAGCTCTAAGATAAATCCGCCGTAATTGTAGCCAAAGACCGTATCAAGAGAGACGCCTGCGTCAAACTCAAAGCCGATGCCGTTGCCCATACACATCTTGAGCACGCCCTCGGCAACGCCGCCCAGCGTGGGCGTCCATGCAGCCAGCACGCGTCCGTCCGCCATCGCCTTGTGTACCGTATCAAACAGTGCCTTGACACTCTCGGCTACGGGCAGACTGTTTTCGCCGATCTCGGGCGTCAGCAGCACGACCTTGTGACCCGCGCCCTTGAACTCGCCGCCCATAACCTCGGAGGCATCACCCGTGGTGACCGCGAAGGAAACCAACGTGGGAGGCACGTCCAGCGCGTCAAACGAGCCGCTCATCGAGTCCTTGCCGCCGATCGAGGCAATCTCAAAATCCTTTTGCGCCATGAGCGCGCCCAGCAGCGCAGCCATGGGCTTGCCCCAGCGACGGCCGTCGCGACCGGGCTTTTCAAAATATTCCTGGAAGGTCAGATATACGTCTTCAAACTTTGCGCCCTGCGCGACCAGCTTGGAGACAGACTCCACAACCGCAAGATACGCTCTGTGGTAGGGAGACTTTTCGGCAATGAAGGGGTTATAGCCCCACGCCATATAGGAGCAGGTGTTCGTGTGCTTCTTTTCCACCGAGACCTTGTGCACCATGGCCTGAATGGGAGTCAGCTGATGCACGCCGCCGAACGGCATGAGCACCGTGCCCGCACCGATGGTGGAGTCAAAACGCTCGGAAAGGCCTCTGCGCGAGCAGATATTCAAATCTCCCGCCAAAGCATTCATGCCTTGTGCGAAATCGGCAGGGATCTCCTTTTCAAAGCACTTGGTTTGGGAAAGCGTGATATCCATGTGCTTCTTTGCACCGTTGGAATTCAGGAATTCGCGGGAAAGATCCACGATGACCTTGCCGTTCCAGGTCATGGTCAGTCTGGGATCAGCCTTGACGCGCGCGACGCGCGTAGCCTCCAGGTTTTCGGAGAGTGCCAGCTCGCAGAAGCGGTCTGCATCCTCGGGAGCAACCACCACAGCCATTCTCTCCTGGCTCTCACTGATGGCAAGCTCTGTGCCGTCCAGACCCTCGTACTTCTTGGGAACTGCGTTGAGATTGATCTCAAGGCCGTCCGCCAGCTCACCGATGGCAACGGATACACCGCCTGCGCCAAAGTCGTTACATCTCTTAATCAGTCTGGACGCCTCGGGATTGCGGAACAGTCTTTGCAGCTTTCTTTCCTCGGGTGCGTTACCCTTCTGTACCTCAGCCCCGCAGGTCTCCAGCGAGGTCAGCGTGTGCGACTTGGAGGAACCGGTTGCACCGCCGCAGCCGTCGCGACCCGTGCGGCCGCCAAGCAAAATGACGATATCCTCGGGATCGGGTACCTCGCGGCGCACGTTCTCGGCAGGAGCGGCTGCGATGACCGCGCCGATCTCCATACGCTTTGCCGCGTAGCCGTCGTGATACAGCTCGTCCACCTGACCCGTGGCAAGACCGATCTGGTTGCCGTAGGAGGAATAGCCCGCAGCAGCCGTGGTGACCAGCTTTTTCTGGGGCAGCTTGCCGGGAAGGGTCTCGGAAAGTGCGCGTGTGGGATCAGCACCGCCCGTGACGCGCATTGCCGCATATACGTAGGAGCGTCCGGACAGAGGGTCACGGATCGCACCGCCGATGCAGGTAGCCGCGCCGCCAAAGGGCTCTATTTCGGTGGGGTGATTGTGCGTTTCGTTCTTGAAGAGCAGCAGCCAGGGCTCGTCGCCCTCCTCGGTCTTGACCGTGATCTTGACCGTGCAGGCGTTGATCTCCTCGGACTCGTCCAGGCGGGGCAGCTTGCCGTTTGCCTTGAGGTAGCGAGTGCCGATGGTGGCAATGTCCATAAGCGTCATGGGCTTATGGGTGCGACCCAGCTCTTCTCTCATGTTTTGGTAGATCCTGCAGGCTCTTTCCAGCTCCTTGTCCTCAACCGTTACTTCGCCGATCTCGGTCAAGAAGGTGGTGTGGCGGCAGTGGTCCGACCAGTAGGTATCGATCATGCGGATCTCGGTAATGGTGGGATCGCGCTTTTCGCTGACAAAGTAGTCACGGCAGAAGGCAAGGTCGTCCATATCCATGGCAAGGCCGTAGGATTTGACGAATGCGGCCAGCGCATCCGCATCCATGTTGCAAAAGCCGTGCAGTGTTTCCACCTCGGTGGGAATATCAAACTTTGCTGCCAGCGTTTCGGGCTTGTCCAAGGTTGCCTCGCGGCTCTCCACGGGGTTGATGACGTGCTTTTTGATGGCCGCAACCTGTGCCTCGGTCAGCTCACCGTATAAAAGATATACCTTTGCGGTGCGCACGGTAGGTCTGTCACCGCAGGAAATAATCTGCATGCACTGTGCCGCGCTGTCCGCTCTCTGGTCGTACTGACCGGGCAGATACTCCACGGCAAACACCTTTGCACCCTCCGTTTCGATCTCGGATGCCACGTTATCCAGCTGCGGCTCGGACAGAACGGTGCGGGTAGCATACTCAAACAGCTCAGCCGTGGCATTCTCCACGTCGTAGCGGTTGATGACACGCACGCGCTCCAGGGTCTCAATGCCCAAAAACGTGTTAATTTCCTTGCAAAGAGAGGTTGCCTCGTGGTCAAGCCCCTGCTTTTTTTCAACAAATACTCTGTAAACCATGCGTCCTCCTTATCTCTTTGCTGCCAGCGCGCGCTGACCAATGTCATGTCTCATATAAGCATTTTCAAAGCTTACCTGTTCTGCAATTCTGTATGCGTGAGCAACCGCATCGGCAAGGCTGTCCTCCACCGCCACAGTGCCCAGCACTCTGCCGCCTGCGGTGACAAGCACATCGTCCTGCACCTTTGCGCCTGCGACAAAGATATATTCGTCTTTTCCCGTCTCGGGCAAGCTCATGGGATAGCCCGAGCCGTACTTTTGCGGATATCCGCCCGATGCCACCACCACACAGCATGCGTGACGGTCGGCGAACTTGACCTCAGTCTCTGCCAGCGTGCCGTTGGCGGTCGCCTGCATGACGGTCAACAGGTCGCTTTCCAAGAGCGGCAGCACCACCTGCGTTTCGGGATCGCCGAAGCGGCAGTTGTATTCAATGACGCGGGGGCCGTTCGGCGTCAGCATCAAACCAAAGTAGAGGCAGCCCTTGAAGGTTCTTCCCTCTGCGTTCATGGCGTTGATGGTGGGCAGGAAGATGGTCTCCATGCACTCGCGTGCGACCTCGTCGGTATAATAGGGGTTGGGCGCAACCGTGCCCATACCGCCCGTGTTCAGACCCCGGTCGCCGTCCAGCGCACGCTTATGGTCCATGGACGATACCATGGGCTTGACGCATTTGCCGTCGGTAAACGCCAGCACCGAGACCTCGGGACCGGTCAAGAATTCCTCAATGACCACGCGGCTGCCGCTCTCGCCAAACTGCTTATCCTGCATCATGGAGAGAATGGCACCTTCGGCCTCCTCGCGGGTCTGCGCGATGATGACGCCCTTGCCAAGCGCCAGACCGTCCGCCTTGATGACTGTGGGAATGGGCGCATCCTTCACGTACGCAAGCGCGGCATCCATATCCTCGAACACCTCGTACGCCGCCGTGGGAATGCCGTATTTTTTCATCAGATTCTTGGAGAACACCTTGCTGCCCACAATGATGGCAGCATTCGCAGTCGGGCCAAAGCAAGGAATGCCGATCTCGTTCAGTCTGTCCACGCAGCCCAGCACCAGCGGATCGTCGGGTGCGACCACGGCGAAATCGATCTTTTTCTCCTTGGCAAACGCCACGATGCCGTCCAGATCCTTTGCGCCCACGGGCACGCACACGGCGTCACCCGCCATGCCGCCGTTGCCGGGCAGCGCATAAATGACCTCAACGCTCTTGTTCTCTTTTAACTTTTTAATAATCGTATGCTCG
The DNA here is from genome assembly GCA_017408625.1 of Clostridia bacterium. Next base: position 4,400 of record JAFQUG010000236.1, read on the forward strand.
CGGCCACCGCCGCCTACAACCATTAACTTCATTCGTTTTCCTCTTGTATATTAGTGATGGAACAGTCTCATGCCGGTGAACGCCATTGCCATGCCGTACTTATCGCAGCACTCAATGACCAAATCGTCACGGATCGAGCCGCCGGGCTCTGCAATGTACTTGACGCCGCTCTTCTTTGCGCGTTCGATGTTATCGCTGAACGGGAAGAATGCATCCGAGCCGAGTGCAACACCGTCGATGGTGTCAAGGTATGCTCTCTGCTCCTCGCGGGTAAAGACCTCGGGCTGCTCGGTGAAATACTTCTGCCAGTTGCCGTCTGCGCAAACGTCCTCTTCGTTCTGGTTGATGTAGCCGTCGATGACGTTGTCGCGATCGGGTCTGCCGAGTGTGGGCAGGAAGGGCAGGTTCAGCACCTTATCGTGCTGACGCAAAAACCAGGTATCCGCCTTGCCGCCTGCAAGTCTGGTGCAATGCACGCGCGACTGCTGGCCTGCGCCAACG
>JAFQUG010000237.1 GCA_017408625.1 Clostridia bacterium
ACATCCCGTGAGAATGATGGCGCAAGGCGGTACTTAAGGCTTCCGTTTTCCTGTCAGCTTGTGTCCTATGGAAACAACGTGGTGGCGTCGGTGTCGCCCGAATTTCGAGAGATCACAGAAAGTTACATAAACAGATACCCCGTGGAGCATCTGTTTGAAACGCCGCATCTGCACGTTCTGAACGATGCGCTGACCGAAAAAGGACAAAAGATCTGCTTTATGGCGGAGTATTTTTTGCCCGACGTGGACGTGCTCTGTCAAAGGACCGTCGGGGACGCCGGTCCCTACAAGATAAAGATACTCACGCAAGACGATTTTGCCGACCTGTATCTGCCCGAATGGTCAAATGCGCTCTGCAAGGACAGACGTCACCTTGACGTGCTTGGCGTTGGCGCATACGATAACGGGAAGCTTGTCGGTCTTGCAGGCTGTTCTGCCGACTGCGACACCATGTGGCAGATCGGAATTGACGTGCTTCCCGCGTATCGCAGGCAGGGAATTGCCTCGGTGCTGACAAGCCGTCTTGCCATGGAGATTCTGAATCGCGGCAAGGTTCCTGTTTACTGCGCCGCTTGGTGCAATATCAAATCTGTTCGCAACGCCATTCGCAGCGGTTTTCGTCCTGCGTGGGTGGAAATGACGGCAAAGCCGTGCGAGACGGTGGATGGGATGAACCAATAGAAATTGACGAGGTAAGAAATATGAACGAGCAAGTGCAAGCCCATATCGAACAATATCCTGTGGCAGTTGTGGAAACGTTCATAACGTTGCGCCGGCTGATATATGACAGCACTGATGCCGATTTGGTTGAAACACTTTGGGCCAGACTTCCGAGCTATTATGCAGGAGAATCCTTTGTGAGATTGATTCCGTTCAAGGATCATATCAACGTGGAAGCCCGGGCAGCAATCGAGTACAGGGAAGCATTAACAGGCTATAAGATCACGCCAAAGGGAATGGTGCAGATCTATGTAAATCAGGCTGTTCCGACAGAAGTGTTGATGCAAATTTTTTCAAAGACGCTTGGTTAACAAATTCCAATTTGCAAGGAAATACGAAGATGATTGTTTTAATTACCGGAGCATCGCACACGGGCAAGACGGCTCTTGCTCAAAAGCTGCTCGAAACATACAAATATCCGTATCTGTCAATTGACCATCTGAAAATGGGCTTGATCCGCAGCGGAAACACAGAGCTTACCGCCGTAAGTGACGACCGTGATCTGACCGCATATCTGTGGCCGATCGTCCGTGAAATGATAAAAACGGCTATTGAAAACAAGCAAAATCTGATCGTTGAGGGCTGCTATATTCCGTTCAATTGGCAGAAGGACTTTTCTCCCGAATATCTTGAAAATATCAGATACTACTGCCTTGTCATGAGCGAGAAATATATCAGAACTCGCTTTGCCGACATCAAGAAATATGCAAACGTCGTGGAAAATCGTCAGGATGACGCTGGCTGCACCATGGAGAGTGTGCTGGCGGACAATCAGGAAACGTTAGCCCGGGTACGCAAGAATCATGCGAACTACGTACTCATTGATGATGAATATGAGATCAATATCGAGCTGTAACAGCCATTTGTCAAAGATGTTTTTTAGGAAATAACTGTGATTTTAGAAACATCCTGCTCCACTCTTTGCCCGTACCACCCCATACGTGCCGCTTATCGGATCTTTAAATATCCCAAGCTCGGGAGTGGCAAAGGTGAAAACGACGAACAGAAGGGCAATGAGGCAGAGCGCGGCAATCGCCAATACAGGACGTTGACATGACAGCCTTTCGGACTTGAACAAGCGATATTCATAAAAGAATACGATTGCGGCAGACACAAAGAAAATGGCAATGTTGAGCCAGTCGGGCGAGGTGCCGATCGCGCCGTTATAGGTGTAAAAAAGCACAGGGATCAGCGTAAGCCCAAGCAGGCTGCCTCGTAGCTTGACGCACCAAAAATCGGCTCTGTCGCGAAAAAAAGCACTTTGTAGCAAGGCAAAGAGCAGCATCGGCCAGAAAAGCAGCTTCATGTGCTCCCAGGTCGATTCATTCACGCCCGAGAAGGGCGCGACCCATGCAGCACCGCCCAGCCATTCATACAAGAAGTGCAGCACAGTCCCGCCAAGCGAAACCGCTGCAAAGCCCACAAATTGCCAAAGTCCAACCGACCTTTTCATCGCACCCTCCATAAATAGCTGAGATCCTATTCCTACTACAATATAGCAGACAACAGGACGACTTATTACGGTTGTGAAAAACTTTCATAAAACACAGGTTGGATAAAGCAGTTCGCCGCAGGGCATATCCCGAACGCCATCAACGTGCCAAACGAAACCTTCGGCACAGCCGAGATCCCCGAACTGCCCGATAAGGATCAGCTCATTATGGTGTACTGCCGCAGCGGCCGCCGCAGTAAAGAGGCGCCCGAAAAGTTGGTCAAATACAGTAGGATAAAGAATCAGATTTTACACCGCAGCAGACTAAAGAAAAGGGATGTGAGAATCATGCTTACCTACACATACATATCAAAAGGAAAGTTCGGCTTGGTTGAGAAACCAAAGCCGACAATACAGCACGAGAGGGATGCGATTGTCAAGGTGACTCTTGCAAGCATCTGCTCGAGTGATTTACATATTAAACACGGTAGCGTGCCTAGAGCGGTTGAGGGGATTACGGTAGGTCACGAGATGGTCGGCTTAGTGGAAGAAGTCGGCTCTGCGGTTCCGCTCGTAAAGCCCGGCGACACAGTCACGGTC
>JAFQUG010000024.1 GCA_017408625.1 Clostridia bacterium
TCCGTACGAATGATGAAGTTTGTCCACATGGGGAGCATGATCAGCACCACAAGCACCTTTTGCGCGCTGGGCGAGGTACGGGAGATGAAATATGCGGCGGGATAACCGATCAAAAGGCAGATCACGGTTGCGATCGCGGCAAGCTTTACCGAGCGGAGAAATACACCCAAGTATTTCGGGGTAAAGAACTCGGAGATGTGCGTCAGGGTGAAGTGCAGATCGTTATCAGTGAAAGCATAGAATGCAACAAACGCCAAGGGAATGAGAATAAACAGCACACTCCAGAGAATGTGCGGTGTCGCAAGCAAGCGCGACAGCGGTCCTTTAGCGGTTTTGTTCATGCTTATTCCTCCTCGTCCACCACGTCGGAGAGGTGGTCCATTTCATCGGAGAAGGTGGAATAGTCGCCGAACTTGCCCGAGTATTCGGACTTTTTCATGACGTGGATCGCATCGGGCTGAATGTGCAGACCGATGGTCTGACCCTCGGCAACGAAGTCCGAGGTCTCAAGCATCCATTTGAAGCCCTGAACATCCACGATAATCTCATAGTAGTCGCCCTTGAAGGTAACGCCGGAAACAGTACCGATCAGCATACCGTTCTTGACGTCCACCACGTCAACGTCCTCGGGACGGATGACAACGTCAACCTTTTCTCCGGGAGCAAAGCCGCAGTCCAGACAGTCAAATACGTGGCCGGCAACCTTTGCCTTGTAATCGCAGGGCATGATGCCGTCCAGAATGTTGGATTCACCGATAAAGTCAGCAACAAATGCGTTGACAGGCTCGTTATAAATATCGGTAGGAGTGCCGATCTGCTGGATCGCGCCATCTGCCATGACCACCACGGTGTCGGACATGGAGAGAGCCTCCTCCTGGTCGTGCGTCACATATATAAAGGTGATTCCGGTCTCGCGCTGAATTCTCTTAAGCTCCTTCTGCATGTCCTTACGCAGCTTGAGGTCAAGTGCGCCCAAGGGCTCGTCCAGAAGCAGGAGCTTAGGACGGTTGATCAGTGCTCGTGCGATTGCAACGCGCTGCTGCTGGCCGCCCGAGAGATTTCCGACGTGACGCTTTTCAAAGCCCTTGAGATTGACAAGCTCAAGCATTTCCTTGACGCGACGCTCGATTTCATCCTTTTTTACTTTTTGTACTTTGAGTCCAAATGCGATGTTCTCATAAACATTCAAATGAGGGAACAGGGCATAACGCTGGAACACGGTGTTTACGTGGCGCTTGTAAGCGGGAACGTCGTTGATACGCTGTCCCGAAAATTCCACGTCTCCGTCATCGGGAGACACAAAGCCGCCGATGATACGCAGCGTTGTAGTCTTACCGCAGCCCGAGGGGCCAAGCAGAGTGACAAACTCTTTATCATGAATTTCCAGGTCGATGGCACGCAAAACCGGCTCGCCGTCGAACGCCTTGGAAACCCCTTTGAGTCGAACCAAAACATTATCGTTCACTTTGCATCAATACTCCTTTTGAGCAGAAATATAGAGAATATTACTATTGTAACAGATTCGTATGCAAAATGCAATAGATTTCGCAAAAATCTTTGAAAAATCACGAAAATTCTGTCAAAGGTCTGCAAAAGCGGCGATTTTCTTTTATTTTCTCTTAAATCCTCCCAAATCCTCGCTTTTTCTCACTTTTTCAAGGAGACGAACAGCATCCCGAAAAGGCAGCAGGAGAAAATAAATAGGGAAAGAGAGGTCGAAGCACGCAAAAGCAGCCATACCGAGATCAGCCAAAGTCCCAGAATGCTCAAAAAGCTCAGCGTGGTACAAATGAGATCGACGTGCTTCGGGCGCAGCACAAGGGATAAAATACCGTTCAGAATCCTGCCGCCGTCAAAGCCATCTACGGGGATGAGATTGAGCAAGCACAGAGAAATACTTGCGTATGAAAATTCCTCAAACCAAATAAAAGCATCGACAAGCGGATAGGTCAGCGCAAAGCATAACAAATTTACAAATGGTCCTGCTGCGCACAGCGCGATCATGGATGGATAGGAATAAAGCTTTCCCGTTGTGCTCAGTCGCGCGCCCAGCACGTCAAGCTTGATGCAAGAAAGATTGATCGATAAGACTTTAGCTGCCACGATGTGACCAAGCTCATGTAAAAGAGCTGCCAATAAGCTTGCACTCAGACGCTCAAGCGGTGTCGTGGCAATCATGCAAAACAACAAAAGAAACGTGGCGGGGGAGACGGATAGGCTGATCTTCATGGTGTTACTCCTCACTGATCTGACTTGAAAACATTGTATGAATTTTATCTGAAAATTATCAAAAACGGATTGACAATCAAGTGATTGTCATATATAATTGAATTATCACATGAAAGAGAGGACACATATGAATTTACACATACATGACTCGCTGATCCCGGGTACCAAGTTGCGCAGAGCAGATATGGATGGCCTGACGGGTCTGGAGTTTCTTTCCAAGATTTTCTTTATCAGTGACGGTGTGATGCTGACTCAGATCAGAGATATTTCGGGCATCGACGGCTCCACCTTGCAGAACTGGACCAAGAGAGGTTGGGTGCCGCTTTCCAAGTCCAAGAAATACAATATCGATCAGGTTGCTTACATTCTGATCATCAATATGCTGCGCCCCTGCATGCAGCTGGATAAGATTGCATTTATGCTGGAGTATATCAACGGTGACCTGGATGACGCAAGTGACGACATCATCCGAGCAAGTGTCCTGTATGATTATATCTGCCGCATTCTCGACGCGCTTGTCGAGCAGAATCAGTGCTCGTTCTCCTCGATCCGCAAGGTCATCGAGCAGCAGACCGCCGGTTATACCGAGGTCATGGAGGGCGCAAGAGAACGCCTGACCGACGCGCTGGAGGCTATTGTCGTAGCGTATTACGCAACGCTGATCAAGCACCACTCGGACGAGCTGGTCAATACGCTGGTGGGCAATCGTGAGTAAGAGAATGACGGAGCGGCTGGTGCTGGCCGTGGTTTATCTGGTGTTGCTTGCGATCGCGGGTATGGGCTCGTATCTGATTGCGGATTTCCTGATGCGCGGACTGAATACCATCGCCGTGCTGGAAGAGACGCATGCAGCCAGCGTGATCAGGCTGTTTTTGACCGTGATCATCAGCGCGGGCATTCTGTCAGCCGTTTCATTCTGGGAAGGGTATCATTTTGCGAGCTTTGATAAGGGCGTGATATTTCCTGCGATCGGTATGTCGTTGGGTGTGCATTTCCTGCTCGGTTTCATGTTCGGCTTTTCGCCGTGGGTCACGGGCGGAGTCATGTACCTTGCAGGCTGGATGAAATACGGAGCGGGGTATACCTCGGAATGCTCTATGGCAACCAAGGACGTCAGCGTGCTTTTGTTTATCGCGGCTTTCCTGATCTTTGCTGCAATTTACACTTTCTGCATGAGCTTCCCGCAGTATTACGGAATGCTCAAAAGATTTGCGGACAGGGAAGCACTGATCGAGGAAAGACAGCAGAAAACCACCTACGTGCAACCCTGTGAAGAGTATGCAAATACAGAGCCCGAGCAGGAGCCCAAAGAGAAAAATCCCTTGCAGTAAAAGGGAAAAACAGAGGGCAAAATCGCACTGAAAAATTTTTCAAAAAACTTTTCAAAAAGGTATTGACAAATTTCGAAAAAGGTGTATAATATTATTCGTTGCCGGTCAACAAGCCAAGGCAGCGAATGCGAGAGTGGCGGAACTGGCAGACGCGCACGTTTGAGGGGCGTGTGGTTCACACCGTACGGGTTCAAGTCCCGTTTCTCGCACCAAAAACGGTACGAGGTGTGAGCCGAGTACCGTAATATGCGGGTATGGCGGAATTGGCAGACGCGCTAGATTCAGGTTCTAGTGGGGGCAACTTCGTGGAGGTTCAAGTCCTCTTACCCGCACCAAAACAAAAGGGATGATCGATAGA
>JAFQUG010000238.1 GCA_017408625.1 Clostridia bacterium
ACGATCATGTCGCCTTTTTTCGCTTGCTTCACCGCCCAGGCGATCGCCTCGGTACGGTCGGGGATAGAGACATAGCGGTCGTGCGTAAAGGCGGCTGCAATGTCCGCGATGATCTGATCGGGGGCTTCGTTGCCGGGGTTGTCCGAGGTCAGGATCGAGAGGTCGCAAAGCTCGCTTGCCACCGCGCCAAGCTCCAAGCGACGCATCTGCGTGCGGTCGCCCACAGAGCCGAACAGACAGATCAGACGTTTCGGCTTGTAAGCGCGCAGTGCACTCAGCACAGCACGCAGGGAAGCCCCGTTGTGCGCGTAGTCGATGATAAAGGTGGAATCGGGGCGGCCGGGCAGAAATACAGGCTCAAAGCGACCCTTGACGCGCACGTGGCCTAGAGCGGCGACACTGTCTTCAAGCGAAATTCCCAGCTTGTCGCAAACCGCCAGTGCGCACAATGCGTTATAGACGCTGTAATCTCCCGGAAAGGGGATCTGTACGGGCAGGGTAAGGCCTTGGGGGGTATGGCACGTAAACGCCGTGCCGGGTACGCGATGGCAGATCTCGGCTTTGATCTCAGAGCCGCGCCAAGCGCACGATCTGCCCTTGCCAAAGGTGGTCACGGGCGCACTTGCGTCCTTTAGCATATATGCCGCCTCCGGGTCGTCCGCGTTGCACAGAATATGCTTAATGCCGGGGAAGGAAAAGAGCATTTTTTTGCATGCCTTGTATTCCTCCATGTCGGCGTGCTCCACGCCGCCGATGTGATCGGGATAGAGATTGGTAAAGATGCAGGTGTCAAAGCGGATGCCGTGTACGCGGTGCAGCTTGAGTGCCTGCGAGGATACCTCCATGACCACGTATCGGACGCCGCATTCCACCATCTGCGCCATATATTCGTGCAGGTCCAAGCTCTCGGGCGTGGAATTGACCGTGGCGTAGTGTCTGCCGCCAAAATCAATGCCGTTTGTGCCTATGTAGGCCGAGGGAATGGCCAGCGATTCCAGTATGCCGTGGATCATCAGCGCGGTGGTGGTTTTGCCCTTGGTGCCCGTGATACCGATTACGTGCAGCTTGTCCGCAGGGTGATCGTAAATGGCGGCTGCTAACGCGGCAAGAGCCTTACGCGTGTCGGGACAGCAAAAGACGCAAGCATCGTCAGGCAAATCCAAGGGATGCTCTGCCAAAAAGACGCGCGCACCGCCCGAATACGCTGCCATGGCGTAGTTGTGTCCGTCACTGACGTAGCCGCGGATACAAACGAACAAACAATCAGGGCCTGCCTTGCGTGAGTCATGGCAAATATAAGAGACATCCGCATCGGGAACGGGATAGGGCTTGATATAGGTCAGAGACACACCGTTGACGGTCGGAATCTGATTGAGCAACTTGATGAGATTCATACGGGCAGCTCCTCCTTGGAGAGATAGGGCAGTGCATCTTTTTGCAGCTGCTCGGGCTGCAGGATGACGTAATAAGGCTCAAGCTCGCGGGCGTGCGCCAAGCAAAAGGCTCTGTATTGGTCGGAGCAGGGGATCAGACAAAAGAGCAGATCGGGGTATTCCTTGGAAAAGATGCGCAGATCCTCCAAAAGAAGCTCCCCTTGCAGATAATCGGGCGTGCGCACCACGCGCACGTAAGACAGCAGATAAGTGAAAATCGAGGGGTGGGCGCAATAGATGTGCGAGATTACGCCATAGCTACGGTAAAGCCTGCGTGCGATCGCGGTGGCTTGTGGGCCGTCGCCTAAAATGACGGGCACCATCACGCGGTTCAGCTGTTCCTTCATATGCGTCCTCCTCTCTTTTTCATACTCCCATTCATTATATCATAAAACTTGTGTCTTGTCACGCAAAGGAGCAATATTTTGCAAATAATTTTTCCACACTCTTGCAAAAGCTCCGGCAATCCGTTATAATGGAGATATGAAGACCAAAGGAGCAATATCCATGAAGAAGGAAAGCATATACCGTATCTTTTCAAAAATCCCCACGCTTCAGACCGGGCGACTGATCTTGCGCAAGATGCTGGTCTCGGACAAGGAGGATATTTACGCCTATTCCTGTCGAGAGGACGTGACCGAGTTTCTGACCTGGGCACCGCACACGAGCGTGGCGTACACGCAGGATTATCTGCGCTATATCGGGCAGAGATACAGCGTGGGCGACTATTTCGACTGGGCCGTGGTGGAAAAGGAAAGCGGCAGAGTGATCGGCTCTTGCGGCTTTACGCGCTTTGATTACCCCAACGACGCAGGCGAGATTGGATACGTGTTCCATCCCGACTATTGTGGCAAGGGGTATGCGACCGAGGCGGTCGCCGAGGTGGTTCGCTTTGGCTTTGTCGCGCTCAAATTGCACCGTATCGAGGCAAGGTACTTAAAGGGCAACGATCGCTCCTGCAGACTCATGGAGCGCTTGGGCATGAAATTTGAGGGCGAAAGACGCGAGGCCATGTTGGTCAAGGGCGCGTACCGCACCGTGGGAACGTATTCGATTTTAGCAAGTGAGTTTGCGAGAAAGATTTGAGTGCGAAAAGCGGAAGGTTTCGTAGTACCTTGCTTCAACAAAATCTTTACATTTCACCGTACTCTCCAAAGCAACATGCTGCATTAGTTGAAACGGATGCGTATAAAGGTGGATTCGCGTTACAAAGGCGTCCCCCGGGGGACGCCTTCGCAATGCGTGTCCGTTCTGATGCTCATTCACTCCGGGAGAAAAACGCAACTCTCGATGGCGTCTGCTAATGAAAATTTATGGAGAAACAATGTAGTAGGAGCGAATTTCGATCGCCCTCCGCGCTTCGTAGGGCGGGGGCTTGCTCCCGCAGCACTGATTGCTCGTGAAATCCATGTACGGTGCGTCTGCTTGGTGATTTTTTCAAAGTAACAGCCAAAGTAACAGCCAAAAGTGTGGCTTTTTGCACCCAACTATGCTAAAATAACGGCAGAGGAAAGGAGGAGTCGCAATGGAATTTGCGAAAAGACTCAAACAATTACGCAGCGAAAAGGGCATCTCACAGACCAAGCTCGCGGCAGATATTCATATCAGCCGTTCTGCCGTTGCAAAATGGGAAAACGGACTTGGTATGCCAAGTGACGAATCTCTGCAAATGCTTGCCGAATATTTTGGCGTGGCAGTGGATGAATTGATCCCCAAACCGGAAGCCTCCCGGTATTCCGATGCTTTCGATATTCCGGATGATCATGTGTCGTCTAAAAAATCAAAGATGTGGATCAGGACGCTTATTGTGATCTTGGGTTGCAGTTTAGCACTGTTATTGATGGCTATAGTTCTGTTGTTATGTTTGAATCCCTTGATCGATGTTCTGAGATTGTTGGCTGTTGGTTTTGCGGTAATAATCATAATTGGGATTCCGGTTATGGGCTTTGTCGGGACGTTGCTTATGGCGGTTTTTCTGATCTTGCAGCTTGTAAAACTTTTGAAAGTGTATCGCGGACATAACACGATTGGGGTATTTGTTTTTTATTGCTTGCTGTTTTTCGGTATCTTGCTTGGTATTGTTGGCTTTTGTTTTTGGGTTCCCGATTCGTTTGCTTTGACAACCTTAATTGCTTCTGCTGCTCCTTGTTTGATGTGGTGTTTAATCTATGTGTATATTGCTTTTCGTCCGATTGTGCAGCACCCTGAAAAACACGTATCGATCTTTCGGACAGTTGCTTGCTCTGTTGGATTTGTGATAAATCTTCTTTTATTAACCATTCCCATACAATTTTGGATTTTTGATGGGGATTTCAGTGGGGTGATCTTAGCCTTGTGTTTATTGCTGAATGCAATGTTGACTGCTGTACAAGCTCTGATTATCGCGGTTGCCTTTGTGGCGCCTCGTTTCTTCAAACATATTGCAGCAAAAAAACAACATGCATAGTTATGGGGCTGCGGAATAAACGGAACAATAACAATCAATGAAAGCAGAAGTCTATTGAAGTGAACCCAAAAGTTTAGACAAAAATTAAATATTATGTTGTTTGTGAATGAGCTCGGTATTGCACTGGGCTCATTCCTTTAAGTTTTAGAGAAATTCTTTCGTTGTTGTAGTAATGTATGTACTCTTCCAACTTATCAATGAATCCCCTAGTGGATTCGAATTTTTCACCGTAATACATTTCAACTTTC
>JAFQUG010000239.1 GCA_017408625.1 Clostridia bacterium
CTTTTACGTGCAAAATCCCAAGGCCACGCAGAGCAAGGACGAATCCGAGAAGGAGGGCGAGGAGCTTGCCGAGCAGCCCGCCATGCTGGACGCGGGCTTTGAATATATGTACGACTGTGTCAGCACCAAAAAATCCCTGGTATTTTCCAATTCCAGGGAGGAGACCGAGTATTTGTGTGCGACCTTTCGTCAGATCGCGCGTGCAAGAGGTGACCGCGACGTATTTCTGATCCACCACGGCAATCTTTCCGCATCACTGCGTGAGGAGGCCGAGCTCAAGATGAAAAATGAAGAGGAGTTTGCCGTCACCTGCGCCACCGTGACCATGGAGCTGGGCATTGATATCGGCAGACTTGAGCGCGTGCTGCAAAATCAAGCTCCCAATACAGTCACAGGCTTTTTGCAGCGTCTTGGCCGTTCGGGCAGACGCGGACAGCCGCCTGAGATGATGATGGTGTTCCGCGAGGAGGACCCTCTGCCCAACACGCCGCTGCCGCAGCTGATCCCGTGGGAGCTTTTGCGCGGCATTGCCATTGTGCAGTTATATATCGAGGAACGCTTTATTGAGCCGCCTATGCGGAAAAAGCTGCCGTATTCGCTCTTGTTCCACCAAACGCTGAGCATTCTTGCGGCCGAGGGTGAGCTGACGCCCGCCGCGCTTGCCGCCAAGGTGCTTTCTCTGCCGCCCTTTGCAGGCGTGCGCAAAGAGGACTATAAGGTGCTCATGATCTCCATGCTCAACAACGATTTCTTGGAAATGACCGAGGAAAAGGGCTTGATCGTGGGGCTTGCGGGTGAAAGACTACTCAAAAGCTTCCGCTTTTACGCTGTGTTCAAGGACAGCGAGGATTATACCGTGCGCTGCGGCTCGGATGAGATCGGTACCATCACCACGCCGCCCCCCGTGGGTGACCGTTTCGCGTTGGCGGGACGCGTTTGGGAGGTTGAGGAGCTGGATATCTCTCGCAAGCTGATCTACGTCAAGGCGGTGGAGGGCAAGATGGAGATCTCCTGGCCGGGTGATTTCGGCGAAATTCACACAAAAATTTTGGAGAGAATGAAGCAGGTGCTCATGGAGGATACTGTGTATCCGTACCTCAAGGAGAACGCCCGCGCGCGTCTGGATATGGCGCGACACGTGGCACACAATACAGGCATGCACGAGCATTCGCTCATCCATCTGGGCGGATACAGCTGGTGCTTGTTCCCCTGGCTTGGTACGCGTGCCTTCCGCACGCTGCGCCGCCTGCTCAAAAAGCACGCAAAGCAGCTTGGTATCTCGGGCATTGAGTTTGAGGGATGCTATTATATCACCTTCAAAATGGAGAGCGGCGGTGATTTTGCACTGATCCGCGAGCTCTGCCGCATTGCAGAGCAGGGCATTGATTGTCAGAGCCTTGTGGAGGCGGGAGAGCTGCCCGTATTTGAAAAATACGACGACTACGTGCCGGGTGAGCTTTTGCGCCAGGCTTACGCCACAGACCGACTGACCGCGCCCTTGGTTGAAAAGCGTGTACACGATATTTTCTGCGAATATTGAATGACGGGAGTCGAATCAACCTGATTCGGCTCCCGTTTTTTGCACGTAGTCGATCAGCAGCACGCCGCCCGTCAGCACCACAAGCCCTGCAAGGATATGCTCAATGGCGGGTATGTAAACACTGCCGATCAGATTTGGGTTTTGCGTGATCGCCATATCCACCCGAACGGCCGTGTCGCATGCAGCCAGTGCAAGCAGCGAAAGACCCAAGATTGCCGTGTAAAAGGCGGGAGGACAAAGCGAAAACGTGCGTCGCGCATGGATCGATCTTCTCATATTTCACCTCCTTTTGAACGTTTCTGCTACGATTATACCATCATTATACCGATGTTTCTACAGGATCCTTGCGGATTTACAGGGGAACATCGGAAAAAAAGCGCAAAATATGGAAAAATATCGCAAAAAAACAAGAAAAAACACAATATCTTGTGTCAATCCTCTTTACAAATCCGATAAAGTGTGTTATACTTGTCACAGATAAAAATTCTGTTTTTTTCGGAGGAATAATTGCGATATGAATTGTCCCGCATGCGGATTTGCTGAGAGCAAGGTGGTTGATTCCAGACCTGTGAATGACGGCGCAAGCATTCGCCGCAGACGTGAGTGTTTGCAATGCCAGAAGCGCTTTACCACGTTTGAGGTGATGGAGTCGGTGCAGATATTCGTCATTAAAAAGAACGGTGAAAAGCAGCTCTTTGATAAATCCAAGCTGCTTGTCGGCGTACTCAAGGCAACACAAAAGCGCCCTGTCAATGCTGAGGAAATTGTCAATCAGATCGAGCAGGAGCTGCAGAATACGCTTCGCCATGAAATTCCCTCGCAGGAGCTTGGCGAGATGGTCATGGACGTCCTGCGTGAAAAGGACGAGGTAGCCTACGTGCGCTTTGCCTCGGTTTACCGCGAGTTTAATGACATTGACACCTTTATGTCCGAGCTCAAGTCGCTCAAAAAGCGCCAGTCCAAGAAAAAAGCAGATTAATCTCCAAAAAATGCCGAACCCCGATAAGCTTCGGCATTTTTGTTATAAAAGGCTTGCAAACCGAAATATTTGCGTATCATGAAAGCGGTGATGCGAAGGGGAGGAAAGCGTATGGCAGCTGTCAGAATTTCAAAAATGAGAAAAACGTATCTCGTGCGATTTGGTTTTCGTTGCCTTGTGCTTGTCGCACTGATTTTGCTGTGCATCTGCAGACCGGAAACCGCAGATATCATAGAGGGAACTGCAGTGTTAGCCGAATTTCACCCGGCGCACCTGTTCCTGTATGCTTTGTGGGGCGTTTGGATGTTTGATATGATCTTTCAGATCGTGCCCGGCAAGCGGCTGTTTGCCATGGGCTCGCAAAAGGTCTTTGGCCGCAACTACAGCCCCTGTCAATCCTGTCCTGACGTGGACCGTAAGGCCTTGCGCAAAAGATATACCAAGGAGGGCTTGAAGGTCTGGTGCTTCTGGGGACCCTTGACGCTGGCGTTTGCGCTAGTGTGGTTTTTGTGGCTGAAGCCACGGGGGGCTTATTGGTTTCCGCTTTTGTTTGCGGGCGTGTTTTATGTGTGTGATCTGATCTGCGTGCTGTTCTGGTGTCCTTTTCGCGTGTGGATGATGAAAAATCGCTGCTGCACCACCTGCCGCATCTTCAACTGGGATCACTTTATGATGTTTACGCCGTTTTTGTTCGTGCCGGGCATCTATACCTGGAGCTTAGCCGGGCTTGCAACCGTCATTTACGTCATTTGGGAAATCCAGGTCTACACTCACCCCGAACGCTTTACGGACGCATACAATCAAACGCTCAAATGCAAAAATTGCACCGATCGCCTGTGCGGGAGGTTTTGAGCATAAAGGACAGCCATATCGGGCTGACAAATAAGCGGAAAAGCAGCAGGAATTTGTTCGATTTTGAGCAGATTCCTGCTATTTTTCTTATCCAAAATGTGAAAGAGCAAAGCCCCCGCTGTCGCTTCGCTCCGTCTCCCCAAGGGGAGAAAGGGCTTTGTTGTCCTATGGGATAGGCAACCAAGATTGTTTTGAGCGGTTTTATGGGGACCACATCCGTCGCATGCTTGCGTATGC
>JAFQUG010000240.1 GCA_017408625.1 Clostridia bacterium
GGGCAAGGCTTATGATAGTTGCCCTTTGTCATCAGTCATACCAAGACGGATAGTGGGTAATTTCATCCCAACGGATTACGAATTGACGAGGATGCGCGAAAAGCCTTGCCCCGCTGGGGAAGGTGGCGCCGCAGGCGACGGATG
Source organism: Clostridia bacterium (assembly GCA_017408625.1). The sequence goes on from JAFQUG010000240.1 coordinate 145, forward strand.
AGGTCCCCGTAAAACCGCTCAAAACAATCTTGGTTGTCTATCCCATAGGACAACAAAGCCCTTTCTCCTCTTGGGGAGATGGAGCGAAGCGACAGCGGGGGCTTTGCTCTTTCACATTTTGGATAAGAAAAATAGCAGGAATTTGCTCAAAATTGATAAATTCCTGCTATTCTTCCGCTAATTCATCAGCCCCATGGGGCATTTCTTTTTTATGTGTAAATTGCAAAATACAGGCAGGGGAGGCAGCGGATAATTGTTAACTATTTTTGAAAAAATTCTTTACAAATACAATAAATTGTGATATAATTATTAATGTTCATAAATAATCGGCAATTTTGAATAAAATTCCGACAAAATTCATTCATTTATCACACAGACTCCCTATTGTACCTGTATGATACAATCGAAAAAATAAAAGACTAAATACAAGGAGGAACTCCAATTATGATGGATACCAAAATTCTTGTTGTGGATGATGACAACAATATCAGCGAATTACTTAAGGTGTATTTTACCAATGAGGGCTACGAGGTCAAGACTGCATCCGACGGTGTGGAGGGCATCAGCTATTTCAAAATGTATGAGCCCGATATCGTACTGCTGGACATTATGCTGCCCAAGAAGGACGGTTGGCAGGTCTGCCGCGAGATCCGCGAAATGTCCTCCAAGCCCATTATCATGATCACCGCAAAGGGTGAGGTGTTTGACAAGGTCCTGGGTCTTGAGCTGGGCGCGGACGATTTTCTGGTCAAGCCCTTTGATATGAAGGAGCTTTCCGCACGCGTCAAGGCTGTGCTGCGCCGCTATCAGGCACACACCAACCAGGATGACGACGAGGTGGTCAAGTTTGAGAATATCGAGATCAGCCGTCAGAAGTACGAGCTCAAGCTCAAGGGCAAGAGCGTGGATATCCCTCCCAAGGAGCTGGAACTGCTGTATTTCCTGGCATCCAACTACAATCGCGTGTTTACCCGCGATCAGCTTTTGGATAAGGTATGGGGCTTTGACTACCTGGGCGACTCCAGAACGGTTGACGTGCACGTCAAGAGACTGCGCGAAAAGCTGGAGGGCGCATCGGATAAGTGGATCCTCAAGACCGTTTGGGGCGTTGGCTACAAATTCGAGCTGCTGGGCTGATCAAAAACGTGTTTAAGAGTCTGTTTTTTAAGTATATCACAGCGTTTGTGCTGATTATTGTGGTCAGCTTTATGCTGCTGATCATGATCATCGGCAATATCATCACAGGGTATTCCGAGCAGGTAAAGACTGAGGTACTGACCAACACGGCTGCTGCTGCATATACTTATTTGGACGAGAATTATAAAAAAGACCTGCCGTTTTCGCAGTATATAGCGCAAAACGAGCAAAGTCTTTCGGTGTTCCTGCAGGCATTGACCGTCAATGCCGACGGCGTGACCATTTTGTTGGCAGACGATTCAGGCATGCTTCTGACCTGTCAAGGAGTCGATCGCGAGGCTCTGGAGATCGGCCAACAGATTCCCTTAGAAGAATTGGATCGCGTTTTGCTTGGAGAATACGTGCAAACAAGCGATACCTTTGCAGAGCTGTTTGATCAGCCCCACACTGTGCATGCGCATCCGCTCATGGAGAAAGACGACGTATACGGTGTGCTGTTGATATGTGCCGATTCCTCTGACTGGCACGATCTGCGTGATTCCACGGTGCAGGTTATCATGGCGGCAAGCCTTTGGGTCATGCTGGCTGCGCTGATCGCGTTCTATTTCATTACCGAGCGCATCATCACGCCGCTTAAGGGCATGAGCCGTGCAGCAAAAAGCTTTGCTGCGGGAAAATTTGACGTACGCGTTCCCGTTCATGGAAACGACGAGGTAGCAGAGCTTGCGCGTGCTATGAACAATATGGCGCAATCCTTAGAGGCGCTGGATAATATGCGCACCTCGTTTATGGCCAACGTATCACACGATCTGCGCACGCCCATGACTACCATTTCCGGATTTATTGACGGGATTCTGGACGGCGTGATCCCGGCTGATCAGCAGACTTATTACCTTTCTATCGTATCCGAGGAGGTCAAGAGGCTGTCAAGGCTTGTCTCGCAGCTGCTGGATCTGTCGCGCATTCAAGCGGGTGACCGTAAATTCGTGTCTGAGCCCTTTGATATCTGCGAGGTCTGCAGACTGATCCTGATTTCGTTTGAGCAAAAAATCGACCAAAAAAAGCTGGACGTGGAATTTGACTGTGAAAGCGAGAACATGTTCGTGCTTGCGGATCGCGATGCCATGTATCAGATCGTGTATAATCTGGTGGATAATGCGGTAAAATTCTCAAAAGAGGGTGGCAAGCTGCGTATTTGTCTGGACCTTGTCAAAAAGGGTCAAAAGGTCAGAGTGCGTGTTTATAATCAGGGACAGGGGATCCCCGGCGAGGATCTGCCGTACGTATTTGAACGCTTTTATAAGAGCGACAAGAGTCGCGGATTGGATAAAAAGGGTGTGGGTCTTGGACTGTATATTGTCAAGACCATCGTAGAAGCCCATCATGAGAATATTTCGGTTGACAGTGTAGCGGGTGAGTGGTGTGAATTTTCGTTCACACTGCCAAAGACCGATGCTCCCGAAAAAGGATGAGAGGGGGAGAAATACTTGGAAGAGAAACGTGAGTTGCTGCCCGGGCAGCAATCTGATGATACGGCTGCGCCTGCACAGCCCATGACAGAAGAGCAGGCACAAGCACAGGTGATGTCGCAAGATTCAGCGCCCGCCGAGCCGGTAGATTCTGCAGAGCCTGCAGAGCCCGCCGAGTCGGTAGAGCCCGCAGAACAGGAGACTGAACAAGAAAGCGCAGATCCCGAGGTGGTACGAGCCAACGAGATCTTTGAGCAAGACAAGGTCAAGCAGCAGTCTTTGGCAAGAGAAGCAAAGGAATATCAATACCGATGGAATTATGAGGAACAGCGCGCACATGATCGCAAGCGCAGGCAGCGCGGATACCATCGCGGTGTTTGGGCGTATGCGTTTATCATGACAGCTGTGTTCGCCCTGTGCTTTGGCATTCTGGTAGGCGTGCTGATCCACGATGCCATTACGTACAAACCTGAAAACGAAATGATCGAGGGCGGTCTTTCGGGGGATGTCAATATTGTAGGCGGTGGAGATGAGCAGACCATTGAGGTTTCTGCACTTGAATCGGTACGAAATTATACCGTGGTGATTACCGCCAAGACTGCCGAGGGCGTTGGTACAGGGACCGGTATTGTGCTGACAGAGGATGGATATATTGCGACCAATTATCACGTCATTGAGGATGCGCAGACCGTGACCGTCAAGTTTTACAGTGGACAGGCGGCCGTTGCAGAGATCGTTGGATTTTCCGAAATCGATGATATCGCAGTGATCAAGGTCAAAGCGACAGGCCTGTATTGTGCAAGTATTGGCAAGTCTGCAGACGTTTTGGACGGACAGAACGTATATGCTGTGGGTACGCCCGCAGGCGAGGAGTATGCCTGGAGCGTGACCAAGGGAGTGGTTTCCTTTGCACAAAGAGAGGTCAAGATCTACGATGACGAGGGCATTTTGACAAAGAAAATGAAGCTGATCCAGACCGACACACCCGTCAACCCGGGTAACTCCGGCGGACCCTTGGTCAATTCCAACGGCGAGGTGCTCGGTATTATCACCATGAAGCTTTCGGGACAGTATGAAAATATGGGCTTTGCCATTCCGATCGACGGTGCTATGGTCTTGATCGACAATATCATCAAAACGGGTGAGCCGGGAGAGTCGCCCATCACCACCAAGCGTCCCTTGATCGGCATTGTTGGCGTAGGTGTTGAGGCAGGCAAGTATTATATCAATATTCCCGGTGAGAACCGTATTCAGGAGGTCTCTCCCGAGGATGCCGCATTGAACCCCGAAGAGGTATTTTACGCGCCGTATACGGGTGTTTGGGTGCAGAGCACCACGCTTGGGCTGGACGCAGCCAATAAGCTCAAGCCGGGGGATATTATCGTGTTGGCGGACGGGCAGGAGCTTGCCACCATTTACGATTTGATGGACGTGATCAACAACCACGTAGGCGGAGAGACGGTCGAGCTGACCTATTACCGTAACGGTGTGGCAAATATTGTCAGCGTAACGCTGGGTTACGCCGAATAAGGAGGATACGATGGCTTGGGATATGTGGCTTTTTGAGCATATCGGTGCATGGGATTATCTTGTACGCGTTGTCGTAGCCTGCCTGTGCGGCGGCTTGATCGGTCTTGAGAGAACCAAACGCCTCAAGGAGGCGGGAATCCGTACTCATATCATTGTCGCACTCGGTGCAACGCTGATCATGGTGGTGTCCAAATACGGCTTTTCCGACGTGATCGGCGCGGATGCATCGCGCATTGCCTCCAACGTCATCACCGGCATCAGCTTTTTGGGTGCAGGTGTGATCTTCGTGCGCGGCGGCTCGGTCAAGGGTCTGACCACGGCTGCGGGCATCTGGGCAACCGCCGCCATCGGCCTTGCGCTTGGCGCAGGCATGTACACAGTGGGCGTGCTTTGCACGGCGCTCATGATCCTTCTGCAGATCTCGCTGCATAAGTTCTTGCCGGGTGACATGCAGTCCTCCAAGGAGCTTTTGCTGGTGATCTCAAAGGATTATCACACCGTGATGCCCAAAATTCGCGCAAGATTGGAAGAGATGAAGATTCTGATCTCAGGCGTGGAGATGGAAAAAATGGACAACGGGGACGTGCGCGTCAGCATGGAGGTGCGTCTTCATAAGGATAACCTCAGCGACGGGCTGCTTGACCTCGCGGACGAATTCCCCGAGATCAAGTCGATCGTGATGTGAATTGAAAAGAGAAGGGGAAGCCGCTGGGCTTCCCCGATTTTTTTATGTCAATTATTTTGTCCATCTTTCAAGCATGCTCATATATTCAGGATATTCTCTGAGCCTTGCAAACTGTGGGTGTGGAGAGTGCAAAAGACGGTTAAGCTCCCACGCAACCAAATCCTCTGTCTTGTAGGTGGACTGAAACAGCTCTTTGATCACGGGATCCTCCTTGGCAAGTATCATAATCTTTTGCAAGGATGCAAGATGCTTGTCTCTGATGCGGATGATTTCCGTGATAGGTGCGTTATCCGCTCTCAGCATTCCTGCCAAGGTTGCATACAAAGATTGCACACCGATGCTTAAAAATGCAAGATCACGTTGATTGCTCATATCTGCAAATGTGTTGGCGATTGATTCAATTCGTTCAATTTTTTCCGTAACAGACAAAGCAGGATCAAAACGTATGATGCGTGCGAGCTTGATTGATAGCACATCCATCAAGCCATAGCAATTTCTTTTATTCCAATGACGAAATTCCGGTGTATTCTTGGAAAACAGCCCTTCCTTGAGTACAGGGGCTTGCCACGCAGAAAGGTGATCAAGCAGCTCGAATGCTGCCGCAGTGTCACCGCTTGCATGCAGGAGCTTGGCCTTCATATTGATCGCCTCTGCGCGAAGACCGTCTTGTGTGCATCCTTCCAAAATACAATCACATATTTGCGTCAATTCGTCCTTGTTTTTCAGCAATGTTTTTTCATCAGCACCACGTTCCAGGTCCCACATGTATGCATTCATAATGCGGTAATCGTGGGGGTATTTCTTTCGCGCATTGACGATCAATTCCTTGCCTTCAGTGAATCTTCCTTCTACGTACATCCGCTGTTGCTCAGCAAGGA
>JAFQUG010000025.1 GCA_017408625.1 Clostridia bacterium
ATGAGAATCTGGGTATCGGCCGTCTGATCTATCAGCTGCCCACCACCCTTTGCGAAATGTTCCTGCAGGAGGTATTCAAGAAGGGAAGCCTTGAGGCACTTGACCGCGAGACCCTGATGACCATTCGGTGCTTCTTTGAGAACAACCTCAACGTTTCCGAGACCTCCAGAAAGCCGTTCGTACATAGAAACACCCTGGTTTACAGACTGGAAAAGATCAGAAAGCTGACAGGCCTTGATCTGCGTGAGTTTGAGCATGCGATCACCTTCAAGGTGGCTCTCATGGTCAGAAAGTACCTCAACTCCAAGCCTGCTAAGTATTGATCGGAAAATACATAGACACTCAAGTTAAGCGAAACGCCGAGGCCCGGCGTTTCGCTTAATTGGCGGTTTGGCCTTGTATATTGATTTTTTGAGAACAAAGCAATAACGGAGAGCAACGAATTTATGAAGAAATTGGTTTATACTGTGCAGGGGCTGCAGACAGCCGAGCAGGAGCAGCTGCTGCGTGAGATCTTGCCCGAGGTCGTGCGTGCCTATGGCAGTGACGGGCAGGTCACAGTCGATGTGCTCAGCGGATCCGTTTCGTTCGGTGTGCCGAAAAACGTATCCTGTGCAGAGCTGGAGCAAAGCATTCATGCAGCTATCGCCCCTATGGGGATGGAGCTGATCACACCTCCCGGTGTGCGCTACTATGCGTACAGCGGTGTACCCAAGAAAGAAAAGAAAAATATTTCGGTCAGTGCGTTTGTCGCAACGCTGATCGCTGCAATTTCGATCACATTGGTCGTGACCATGCTGCTGACTGCGCTGCTTACGAGTGCGTATTGGAACGTGCGCGGTCTGGGCAATATGATCATTCCCAATCAGGGAGAAACCGTTCTGGATGATCAGACGCTGCGCGTGGTTGAGACGCTCATCGATCGGTATTCCTATGACGCAGTAGACGACCAAACCATGATGGAGGCCGTGATCAAGGCCTACGTGGCGGCGACGGGAGATCTTTACGCTGAATATTACACGCAAGAGGAATTCGACGCGATGACCAGTGAAAACCAGGGTCAGATGCAGGGAATCGGCGTCAGCGTGGTTAATTCCACCATGGAATATAACGGCATGACCTACAACGTCATTGAGCTGATCATGGTCTATCCCAATTCTCCCGCAGAACGTGCAGGTCTGCGCCCGGGAGATAAGGTGATCACGGTCAAGCATCAGGGTGTGGAGTATTCGATCAACGAGATCGGCTATACCGCGGCGCTGAACTATCTGCGCGGCGAGGCGGGTACCAAGGCCGAGTTTACCGTTATGCGCAAAAACGGTGCAGAATACGAGCCCGTGACTTACTCGGTGGTCAGAGAAGCGTTTGAGACCATGTCGGTGACAAGCCGCGTCAGCGAGACCGATCCCCGGGTTGGCATTGTGATGATTTTACAGTTTGACCTGACCACGCCCGAGCAGTTCGAGGCGGCTGTGGACGCTTTGAAGGCCAAGGGCTGCGATCAGTTCGTTTTCGACGTGCGTAACAATCCCGGCGGAGACCTGGAGTCGATCAAGGCAGTGCTCAGCTTTTTCCTTGCAGAGGGCGATCTGATCGTCAGCACCAAGGATAAAAACGGCAATGAGGAATTCGATCATGTCAAGGTAGTCAAGCACGCTGATAAGGCGTATGCCGGCTGCGATGTGACTGCGGAGGATATCGGAAAATACAGCGATCTGACCTTTACCGTGATCACCAACGCCAATACGGCCAGCGCGGCTGAGCTGTTTACGGCAACCGTGCGCGATTATGAGCTTGGCACCATCGTAGGTACGACCACTTACGGAAAGGGCTGCATGCAGTCCATCTTCTCGCTGCAGTATTACGGCGTTTCCGGCGGACTCAAGCTGACCACCAGAATGTATTTCCCGGCAAGCGGCGAGAGCTACCACGACATCGGCATTACCCCCGACGTGACCGTGGAGCTGAGTGCCCAGGCACAGGAATATAATCTTTACGTTTTGCCCGAGGAGCTGGATAATCAGCTGCAGGCAGCTATCTTACAAATGAAATAAATAATTGCTATATAAGGAGAAATACCATGGCAACCAAGGAAAAAACTTTATACACCCAGGAAGGTTATGACGAGCTGGAGAAGGAACTCAAATATCTCAGAGTGACCCGCAGAGAAGAGATCAAGGAAGCAATCGCAGTCGCTCGTGGCTTTGGCGACCTTTCCGAAAACTCCGAGTACGACGAGGCAAGAAACGAGCAGGCTAAGGTCGAGGCCCGCATCAAGGAGCTGGAAATGCTGCTGGAGAATGCCGAGATCATCGACGAGGCAAGCATGGATGCAGGCGTTGTCAGCCTGGGCTCTACCGTCAAGGTTTACGACGTGGAGTGGGATGAGGAGCTGACCTATGAAATCGTAGGCTCCAACGAGGCAGACGCACTCAACCGCCGCATCTCTGACCAGTCTCCCATCGGCAGTGCCATGATGGGCAAGCATGCAGGCGATTCCGTCGAGGTTCAGACGCCCAACGGTATGCTGCATTTCAAGGTTCTGCACGTAGAGAGAACCAAGTAAAAAGCTGATGAAAACGGATTTGACGCTTCATTCAAATCCGTTTTCTGAGTAAAGGAGAAGTAGCGTGAAAGTTCACGTTGTATTCCTTTATACGCAACCATTCACGCTTAAACTTCACCTAAAAATGGGTCCGGGCCCATTTTTGGAGCAAAGCTCCTCGTGAAGTTTCCATCACTATTTGAGCCGCCGAAGGCGGCATGGAGATTGACATGAATCAAAACCAAAAGCTTGATAATACCGAAATAGTAACAGAAAATCGCGCCATCAAAAAAATAGAGAACTTTTGGTATCACAATAAGTGGACAGTCATTGTGGTCGCGTTTTTCGTTTGCGTCGCCGTGGTGTGCACCATGCAGATGTTTTCCAAGGAAAAATACGACGCTTCGGTGCTTCACGGTTCAACCGTACATATGAATCCCGAGCAAAGGGAAGCCTTTTTGTCGGCACTTGAGGGTATCTTGCCCTCGGATTACGATAAGGACGGCCAGTCTTCCGTGGGTATGGTGGACTATCAGATCTTCTCCGAGCAGGAGAGACTGGTGGAGGTGGAGACCGAGATCGACGGCGTACAGACCACGCTGACTGAGGAAATGGTTTCGGCACACTGGAACAACGACCAGAAGTCAAGCTTTTTGTCCGCAGTGCAGTCGGGGGAGTATTCGGTATGCTTTGCAAGCCCGTACGTGTACGAGCTGTTGACCAAGGATAAAAACGTGGTCAGTAAATCGTTTCGTCTTGGGGATACCGATTTTTTTCGCTATAACGAGGCTGTGCAGGTGCTGCCTGCCGATACCGTGGTCTGCTTGCTGATCCAGTTTCCGATGGGTACGAGCGGTAAGGACGATATCTATGCACGCTCGGTGGCACTCTACGAGGCGATTTTAGCCTACGACGTGCAGGAATAAAAAAGAGAAGCCCGATGCGGAAAGCAGCAGGAATTTGTTCAAATTTGAGCAGATTCCTGCTATTTTTCTTATCCAAAATGTGAAAGAGCAAAGCCCCCGCTGTCGCTTCGCTCCATCTCCCCAAGGGGAGAAAGGGCTTTGTTGTCCTATGGGATAGGCAACCAAGATTGTTTTGAGCGGTTTTATGGGGACCTCATCC
>JAFQUG010000241.1 GCA_017408625.1 Clostridia bacterium
GCGTCATATCCGAGGAAGTGGTCCACGTACCCTCGGTGACCTGCGTTTCTCCGTTGAACCAACCATTGAAGGTATATCCTCTTCTGGTCAGAATGGGAAGCGTGAACGCCTCGTCAAATGTGACGGTCATGCTCGCACTGCTGTCGGGGATGTAGTGCGTTGCGCTATCGGGAATCTTGACAACTGCCGTGCTGTCTGCAACCGTGCCGTAAAGGTTGACTGTGATATTACCCGTGGTGATGCTCGAGATAAATCTCACACCGATATAGTACAGTTGACCGGCTGTCACGTGATAGCTGATGCTATGATTGGTCAGGCCGGAATCGTAGGTCTGCATGTTCAGGTTGCTGTCATACAGATCGACGCGCAGAGCACTCTTGCCGCTTGCGTTGATCGTAATGGTTTCATCCACCTGTGCGACGAACGCAAGATAGCCGATATTGGTTCCGCTTACGTACAGGAATCTTCTCTGTTCGGGAGAAATGGTGCTTTCATAGCTGTACCAGGGGCTGATCCACTTTGCATACAGCGTAATGCTCTCATTCAGCTCGCCGTCAAAGCTGTAGCGGTTGTACAGCGAAGAATCGGTATACCAGCCGGCGAAGAGATAGCCGGACTGGGCGGGAACGGCGGGATAAGGAACCGTTTGGTCATGCTGGAGCGTGATCACGGTGTTCTCGGTGATTCCGTCGTTATATACGTAAGTCACGGTAATGGGATCTTTCTTGGTATCCTCAAAGGTAACAGTGTACTGATTTGCCTTCCACTGAGCAGTCAGTGCAACGTCGAAGGCGGTATTCCAAATGCCGCTTTCATACTTGACTTCACCGCTGTACCAGCCAATGAAGGTATAACCCTCTCTGATGGGATCGGGCAGTGTGACCTCCTGATCGAACGTGACGGTCACAGTGCTTTCGGAAACCGTGCCGCCTGCGGCGTCCATGGTCACCTCGTAGGTGTTTGCAGTCCAATTTGCCGTATAAGTACGGTCACCGATGCTGCCAGCCTCTACGATCACCTCGAGCACGGGAGTCTCCTGACCCTCGAACGTCCAGCCTGCAAAGGTATATCCCACGCGTGTAGGAGGCTGAAGGATGACCTTATCCTCAATGGTATAGGTCTTGGGATTGACAAACGAATTGGTGCCGCCGTTGAGCTCGTATGTAATATTGTATACGATCGGGCTCCACATCGCCTTCAGCGTCACGTCGGAAAGATCCTTCCACGTACCGCCCTTATACTGCTTTCCGTTTGCATACCAGCCCATGAAATCGTAGCCGGTTAGCTCGGGGGTGGGCAAGGTATAAGACTTATCGTATGTCACATTCACAGTCAGGTCGCTGACTGTACCGCCATCGGGATTGAGCGTGATGACGTGAGTCATGGGAGCCCAACGCACCTCAACGCGGAGATCCTCGGTATACTTCCAGATCCACGCGCCGTCATCAATGCGTTTTCCGTTGTGGTACGTGCCCTGATAGGAGTAACCCGTTCTGCCGGGTACGGGCATGGAGAAGGAATCGTCATACGTGACGTCGAAGGTCAGCGTATAACCCGGAGCATACTTTCCGGAGCTATTCAGATCCAAGAAGGTAATGGTGTAAACGTCTGCCTGCCATTTTGCAGTCAGGGTCACGTCACAAGCGTCACTCCAGTATCCGTCTGTGTACTGCGCATCCTGCAGGTACCAGCCCGCAAAGGAATAGCCGGTTCTGTAGGGAGCTTCCAGGGTAAAGGGCTGATCATAGGTCACGGTAATCGGAGCAAGATCGTAATTACCACCGTTGACGTCAAAGCTCAGCGTATAAGAATTTGCCTGCCAGTTGGCAGTAAAGCTTCTGTCACCGACACTTCCCTCCTCGATTGTAACCTCCGTGGAGAGTTCATCCGTATCCGTACCGGTCCAGCCAAGGAAGGTATAGCCCTCTCTGGTCGGATTAGCCAGCGTAAAGGTCGGAGTCTCAACGTTGTAGCCGCCGGGATTCTCGGTCTCGAACAGCACGTTATCAAGGCCCAGATCATACGTGATCGAATAAGCATTGGGGTCAGACCAACGTGCGCCGATCGTCAGAGTAAATACGGGATTTTTCTCGGAAATATCGTAAGAATGGGAAACATACGCCCAGTCAACGAAATTGTAACCGACTCTTGCGGTCATCGCAAGCGCAGTAAAGCTGCCCTTATCGGTATACGAAACAGTCGCATCGGTCTGCATGCCCTTGGGGCTGACGCTATCCGAAAGGCCGGTCAGGCTTGCACCGGGAAGCGAGAGCACATCACCGATCATTGCAGTCTGCTCTGCATCGACGATGTAGCCGCCGTTAGACTGATACTCCACCGTAACGGGCACATCAGCCTTGAGCAGCATATTGATGACGTCCGTGAATTCCTCTTTGTTGCTGACGTCATTGTTATCGCTCTTCTGAATCTGCTGAATTGCGCGGATGGCCGCAAGTCTCTGTTCACTGCCCTCATAGTCTGCAAGATCGGCATAAATAGCCGCTGCATCCTTGTAGTGGCCGCTCTTATACAGATCGTCCGCACTCTGATATCTTGCATCCGGAATGAAATGCACGAACAACGCTCCGCTGACACCCAGATATGCAATGATCAGAAACAGCAGAACAATGGTAGAGACACCGAAGAATCGCTTCGTCCTTCTGCGCTTGGCATACTGTCTCTCGGTCTTGTTGATCTGCGCCAGCTTGATCTGCTCAGCCTTGATTCTTGCCTTTTCCTCAGCCTCCTGCTTGGCCTGCTTCCATTTATCCACACGCAGCTGCAGTGCACGAGCCTGATCGTCCGCGTCCTTATATCCGCTGATAGACTGGAACGAGGCAATACATTTGATCCAGACCTCGGGACCCGCATCTCTGGCGGTCGCGGTCGCAATGGTCTTGTTATAAATCGCCTCCTTGGGCGCATTCAGCTTGATCTCCTCACAACGGGCCAGCAGCTCTGCCGCATCCTTGAAATCCTTGATGCCCGAAAGGATCGCGATTGCCTGATCGTACTTACGTGTCTTGATCAAGGGGAGCGCAAGATCATACTGACGCTGCTTCTCGGCAAGAGCCAGTCGTTCTGCGATGACCTTCTGACAATTCTCAAGCTCCTGTCTTTGCTGCAGGTTTGCAAGCTCCAGAGCTTTGACAAAGTTCGGGCTCTTTTCCAACGAAACAGAGGAGCTGGAAAGCTCACCGACTGTCTTGATCTTCAAGGACGCCAACAGCTTGACAATATATGCGCCGTAGCACTGCTGGTCGATGCGCAGCGCCTTATCGGCGACCTCGGTTGCATTTGCCCATTTGGCATCGCTGAGCAGCTTGTTTGCCTGTCTGAGCAGAGGTGCGGTCTCAATATTGATTCCTGCCTCGGGAGACTGCTTTGCCATCTGCATATCAATGATCTTGTTTACGCCACGAACCACGACAGGAAGCATTTCCTTTTTGGTCAGGTCCAGCGCGCGCAGATTGGCAAATTCCTTGGGCAGCTTATCCGCAGTAATTCCCTTATACAGGGGGACCAGACTCTTGGATTCGCCGTTGCGAACCGCATACATGACGCGGATCCATGTGTTTCTGATCTCGGGGAGATTGAAGTACTCCTCCTTGGTTCCCAGAACCAGCATGACCTGCATCGATGACAATGCGGAATAAATGTACGCCTCGTGCGCCTTCTTGGGCTTATCCTTGAGCACGCGGCTTGCAAAGAACACGCGCAGACCGCTCTGCACCAATGCCTCGTACAGCTCGCTTGCAAGCACGTTATCCTCTGCCTTGGAAAGCAGGAACACCTCCACAGGTGTCTGATTCTGTGCAAAGGTATGGATCTGCGTGCAGGACAGATTGATCTGTGCTGCCTGCGTTTCAAAAATTCTGCTTTGGTCAGCCGACGCTCTGTCAGTTGCCATCTTATAATCCGGATCCTCCAAAAAGGGCTTTGTCTGAACGCGGTTGGGCTCTAAGACAAACTTTCCCGTAGACTCATCTCTGCGACCAACAACGCCGTATCTGCACAGTGCGGAAGCCCAATAGATCTCAGGGTCAGTGGGATCCATCTCTCTGAGTTGCTTGAAAAGCACGATAGCCTTATCAAATTCTTGATTTTGAAGGCATTGGTATGCACGATCGTACCGATTGGCTCGATCTGCATCGATCAATCTGGGTACAGTCTGAAAAAACCCACAGGATCTGCAGGAAATCACACCGCCTCGGCTATCCACCTCCAGCGTGCCTCTGCACGCCTTACATTTGAATAGTGCCATTTCGTTTACTCCTCCATAGTTTCATACGGGCACGCCGCTTCGACCCCGCGGAAACGTACCCTATTATAATATAAATAAGTATATAATATTATAGCACAACACGCCGTCCTTGACAATGTTCATATTCCATATAATTCGTCTTCATATTTTATGCAACTTTGCAACAAATTCCGAGCTTTCCTGCAAAAAAGCAACAGTATCACAAATAAATATCCACCCGCATAGCGGGTGGTATTTCAGTTTCGGGCATAGCCCTAATAATACTGGCTGCGCACAAGTGCGCCTTCAATTGGCCTGCCAGCCATGCAACTGTTACTTACTAC
>JAFQUG010000242.1 GCA_017408625.1 Clostridia bacterium
CACGACGGACGATGGAGCAGGTGCGCGCGTAGGTGTACTGCACGTAAGGACCCGTATTGCCGTCGTAGCTTAGCGCATCCTCCATGACAAAGTTGATATCCTTCATGCGGTTGTTACTCAAATAATAGAAAATAACCGCACCCACGCCAACGGCCTCTGCCGCCTCGTCCTTATTAGGCAGATCGGGATTTTTCTCATCCATGATCTGGCGGACCTTTTCGATGGCTGCCGCAAACAGATCGCGAAGCAGCACGACGTTGCCCGTTCTGGTCGCCAGCTTGGCTCCGTTGAGGCTGACCGTACCGTAAGGAACGTGCACCAGCTGATCGAACCACTCGTATCCCATCAGCTCGACGACCTTGAACCACTGGGCAAAGTGCAGGCTTTGCTGTGCAGCGGTCACATAGATGGCCTTATCAAAGCCGTAATGCTCCTTGCGGTAAACGGCGGCGGCAATGTCGCGGGTAGGATAAAGCGTGGAGCCGTCCCGCTTGAGGATCAGGCAAGGAGGCATATTGTATTTTTCCAGATCCACAATGCTCGCGCCGTCGCTGATCTGCAATAGTCCCGCATCCCTGAGCTTTTGCACCTGGGCGGGCATTTTGTCGGTATAAAAACTTTCGCCCTTATAGGAGTCAAAGGTGATACCAAGCTGACGGTAGGTCTTTTCATATTCCTTGAGGCTGATGTCGACGAACCACTGCCACAGAGCCAGGTTTTCCTCGTCCCCGCTTTCCAGCTTATGAAACTCCGCACGCGCCTGGTCGGCCAGTGACGCGTCGGGCGCAATTCCCATTTCCTCGTTGCCCGAGATGGCGTTATTGACCTTGACGTAAAGCTCTACCAGCTTGTCAATGCCGCCCTCCTCGATCATCTGACGGTCGCCCCAGAGGCGGTAGGCCACAATAAGCTTGCCAAACTGGGTACCCCAGTCACCAAGATAGTTGATGCCCACGCACTTATAGCCCGCAAACTCATGCAGCTTTTTGAGTGAGTGACCGATGACGGTCGTACCAAGATGCCCGATATGGAAGGGCTTGGCGACGTTGGGCGACGAATAGTCAAGGACCACCGTCTTACCCTTGCCAAAATCAGGCGCGCCGTAGCCCTCTCCCTTCTCAAAGATCTCGGTGAGAACATGGGAGGAGAGATACGCAGTATCCAGCTTCATGTTCAGATAACCGTTCACGTTTTCTGCGTGTGCCACGCAAGGACAGTCCGTCAGTCCCTCGGCCAGTGCCGAAGCGATCTGAACGGGAGAGCGACGCAGCGCCTTGCTTAAGCGGAAGCAAGGAAATGCAATATCTCCCATAGCGGCATCCGGCGGATATTCCAGCCACTGTGCCACCGAGGCCGCGTCGATCTGTGCGTCGGGGGCGATGGCAAGAATGCCGTCAAGAATTTTTTGTGCAATAGTTGCTTTGATGGTAAGCATTTGAGCCATTCCTTTACATTTTCTTTAACTGATATATTATACACGATTTTTTTCATTCTTGCAAGAGCAAATGAGCGACTTTTGCATTTTTTTGGATCATGCAGTGCTCTTACTCCTCGGGCATGCAAAATTCCTCCGTCTGGGCGCCGATCATTTCAATGAGCTGCACGGGATCGAGGAGCAGCTGAATGCCGCGACACCCCGCACTGACCGTGATGGTCGGATGATCCAAGGCCGAGACGTGGATATAAGTCGGAAATTTCTTTTTCATACCAATAGGCGAGCAGCCGCCACGGATATATCCCGTCAGCGCCAGCAGCTCCTTGACCGGCACCATTTCCAACTTTTTGTTTCCTGTGATAGACGCCGCCAGGCGCAGGTCGATCTCACGGTGGGCGGGCAGGCAGAATACCAGCGGTCCCGTCCGGTCTCCGCGCGTGACCAAGGTCTTAAACGTCCTCTCGCAGGCAATCCCGATCTGCGCGGCAATATGCGTCCCCGAAAGATCACTCTCATCCACCTCATAGGTTTTGCACTCGTAAGGAATACGCGCGGCGTCAAGCTGGCGCATGGCGTTGGTCTTGGTGGGCTTTGGCATGGTAGCACTCCCCTTTTCTCATCAATTTGAAGGCTGTATCATATGTTCGCTTTTTCAGCGATCATATCCTGAGCTGCCCTGCGCTGTGCATCCGTGACCTGCAGACCGCCAAGAATACGGGCGATCTCCTCGATGCGTCCTTGCTCATCCAAGGTCTGAACGCGCGTCTCCATCCGTCCTGCGACCTCCTGTTTGGTGATCATCAGGTGAGTATCGGCAAGCGAGG
>JAFQUG010000243.1 GCA_017408625.1 Clostridia bacterium
CCCTGCTGACCGAAGCCGCCAAAGCAGTTGAGATCCTGACGGATCTGCGAGGCGGTCACATTCATGCGAGCGGACAGCTCGCTTGAGCTGATGCGCGTAATTCCCTGCGTGAGCAGCTCACGCAAATAGCGGTAATAGCGCGGCAATCTGCGCACGACAGCTGGTGAAATATACGGCTTTGTGCCATGCTCCTTGTGTCCATCAAGAGACTCATTTGTGAGTTTATCCAGTTCTTCGTATGCCAAAATCCATACCTCCCGGGGCGTCTTTTTGTGAAAATCGACGATATTTTTTCCTGTTAAAATTTTGTCGTTTGCAAAGGAAACGGGGTGTGGAAAAGTTTTCAACAAGCCGATCCTTGCATAAAGTTATCAACAGTTTCAACAGGCTTATCCACAGTTTCACTTGTACATTCGACCTTTTTCGGGATTTTTCCACGATTTTCAATGAATATTTTTATGAATAATCCGGTTTTCCACTGCGTTTTCCACACCCTGTTGAAAACTCGTGTGGAAAAGTAATTCGTTTGATTTTTGATAAAACAAGCATCAAATTTCGTCCTTTTGACGAAAATGATTTATTTTGCAAAAAGGGGTTGACAAATGCAATGCGCAGCATTAATCGTATGCGCTTGCATTGAGATCTGTGCCCGCACGCTCTCCGTCCATAAACGCAAAGTAGCCTGCTGCCGCGACCATAGCCCCGTTGTCTCCGCAAAGCGAGATGGGAGGCACAGCCAGCGTGACCTTTCGCTTATCACAAAGCTCCTGCAGCGCACGGCGCAAATGCGAGTTTGCCGCTACTCCGCCCGCCAGCACAAGCACCTTGGTTCCCGTCGAAGCCAGTACCTTTTCAGTCTGCTTGACGATTGCCTTGACAATGGTGTCGGTGTAGCTTGCCGCCATATCAGCCGCATTGATCTGCTCCCCGCGTTGAGACGCGCCGTTGATCAGATTGAGTGCCGCTGTCTTGATGCCCGAGAAGGAAAAATCCGGGCTGTCCCCTGCCAGTGCGGGAGAAGGCAGTGCAAAGGCCTTGGGATTTCCCTCGTAGGCCAATTTATCCAGTGCCGCACCGCCGGGATACGGCATACCGATCACACGGCCGACCTTATCAAACGACTCTCCTGCTGCGTCGTCGCGCGTGCCGCCGATCTCGGTATACTTGGTGTCGGTATCCACTCTGTAAAACTGCGTGTGACCGCCCGAGACCACCAATGCGATAAAGGGGGCCTTGAGTCCTCGGTGCGCAAGATACGCAGCACCTACGTGCGCGTGAATATGATTGACCGCGACAAGCGGGATCTTATTTGCATACGCAAAGGACTTAGCAAAATTGACGCCCACCAGAAGCGCACCGATCAAGCCGGGGTTTGCCGTGACTGCCACACAGTCCAGATCTTTGACCGTAATGCCTGCGGTATCCAGTGCCTCGCGCGTAATCCGGGAGACCGCCTCCACGTGCGCACGGCTTGCGATCTCGGGCACGACGCCACCGTACAAACGGTGCACGTCCACCTGCGAGGCCACGATGTTGGATCTGATCGTTAAGTTTCCTGCCTCGTCCGCGTGTATGACCGCCGCAGACGTTTCATCGCAGGAGCTTTCCATGCCAAAAATGTACATAAACTCTCCAAAATTACAAATATGCTGTCATGATCACGCCGTCCTCGGTTGGCTTGCTGTAAAACCCGGGACGCGTGGCAATGGCGCGAAAGCCCATAGAACGGTACAGTGCCTGTGCTGCCTCATTGGACTTGCGCACCTCCAAGGTGACCTCTTCAAATTTCTCGTCCATGGCGATCTTGAGCAGCGCGCCCACGATGGCCTTGCCGATGCCGCGACGACGATAATCGGGATGCACGGCGATATTGGTGATCTGTCCCTGATCCACCACGCACAGCATGCCGCCGTACGCCACCACGTGCCCATCCTCGATATACACCACGCCCGTGCCGATGCCCTCACGGGTCAGAAGCTCCAGGCTCTGCGCACTCCAGGGCGCGGAAAAGCACAGCTTTTCAAGCTCCGCAACCTCGGCATTATGCTCCGCGGTCATAGGATGCGTATAAATTCTCTTTCTCTTTTTGCTCTGTTCCATCA
>JAFQUG010000244.1 GCA_017408625.1 Clostridia bacterium
GCTCCTTGAGTGCAAAGCCTGCGTGGTCACATCCGATGACAATTTTGTTTTGCAGCATAGTCTGTATGCCTCTTTCTTTATAATTTGTTTTGATTTGCAAGTCGTTCGTTTCTCTCACGCTCTGCCTGCGAAGGACGCAGGTATTCCACCGAGAGAGACGCATCATCAGTTGCAAGCCCCTGACGGTATGCGGCAAGTCCGCACATGGCAACGCTGTAGCCGCTTTGATATCTCAGCTCCTCGGGAACGGGGAGCACCTTTGTTTTTGCAAGATTTTCCAACGTGATGTCGTATCCGTCACCGACCAAGTAAACCGGCTGATCCATGTTGCAAAGCTGCTCGTCCAGCTCGGAGATCGAGATGGCGCGATCGGGGCAAAGGCGGGTGAGCACTCCGTCCTTACAAGCAAACAGTGCGTTATAGACCTGTGCGCGACGCGCGTTCATGACGGGGCAGATAATGCCCTCAAAGCAGCGCAGATTGTATGCAAGGGCCTCCAGCGTGGAAACACCCGCGCAGGGAACGTCCTTGCCAAAAGCCAGGCCTTTGACGGTTGCTACACCGATTCTCACACCTGTAAACGAGCCCGGGCCGCGGCTGACCGCAAACAGATCCAGATCGTCGATCTCCCATTCGGCCGAGCGCAGCGCGGATTCAATCATGGGCAGCAGCGTCTGGGAATGTGTGTTTCCTGTATTGAGTGTATAGAGTGCGGCAAGACGCTCGTCCTCGCACAAGGCCACCGTGCCGACGATGGCGGTGGAATCAAGAGCCAAAATCTTCATCTGTCAGATCCTTTCTATCAAGATCTCGCGGCTGTCGGGCTGCTGTGCGTCATTTTTGGTGATGGTGACGCGCAGATAATGCAAGGGCAGCGCGTAAGGGATCTTTTCGCACCATTCCGCAATGCAGATGCCGCGGTCGGGGTAGTCGTCAAACCCCATGGAATATAAGTCGTCCTCCGAGTCGATGCGGTACATGTCAAAGTGGAACAGCGATTTTTTTGTGGCCTTATTACGGTATTCGTTGACCAAGGTAAAGGTGGGCGAGCGCACAAGGCTTTCGGGAGAGAGCACAGAGGCAAAGCCTCGCGTAAATGCGGTCTTTCCAACGCCCAAGTCACCGTACAGTGCTACAAAGCGGGGAAGCGTTGCGTCGTCCTGCAGCATATCTGCAAGACGCGCTCCCAGACTCTCTGTCTCGGCAGGGCTATTCGATTGTGCCGTATGCGGAAAAGTCAGTTGCATAATTACCCATCCTAAACATTTATTCATATTATATTATAACACAAACAGCCCCTTGTGTAAAGGGCTTTTTGTTTCGAATTTGCGTTTTTATTTCTTTTCGTTATCCTTGCGGTCAGAAACCTGCTCGCGCGTACCGTCGGGACGCACGATGACCGTGTTATCCAGAATACCGGTCATGGATGCGCGGAACTCACGGATATACTCGGTGCGCAGCGCAGCGCGCTCCTGTTGCTCCTCGGGCGTGAGCACCTCGCCTCTCTTGACCTTGTGCGCAAGCTCGTTGATGCGGTCCAATTTTGCTTGTTCCATATCATTTCACTCCTTAATCGGCCGTGTACAGCTTGTAAAGATCTGCGTACATGCCACCTTTTTCTGTCAATTCCTTGTGCGTGCCCTCTTCCACAATGCCGTCAGCCGTCAGTACCACGATGCGGTCTGCATTCTTGATGGTGGTCAGTCGGTGTGCGATGGTGATGGTGGTTCTGCCGACGGTCAGCTTTTCAATCGACTTCTGCACCAGTCTCTCACTTTCGTTATCAAGTGCGCTGGTTGCCTCGTCTAAGATCAGCACGGGGGGATTTTTGAGGAATACGCGGGCGATCGAAACGCGTTGACGCTGTCCGCCCGACAGCTTGAGTCCTCGCTCACCCACGTAGGTATTGTACCCGTCGGGCAGCTCGGATATGAATTCATCCGCGCCTGCGAGTTTTGCCGCCTCTATGATCTCCTCGTCGGTGGCGTCGGGCTTGCCGTATGCAATGTTCTCGCGGATGGTGCCCGAGAACAGATACACGTTTTGCTGTACGATACCGATGTTCTGACGCAACGAGCGCATGGTTACGTCCTGCACGTTCTGGCCGTCGATCAGAATCTGACCTCCCTGCAGCTCGTAAAAGCGGGGAATAAGCGAGCAAAGCGTGGTCTTGCCGCAGCCAGAAGGACCGACAAGAGCCACGTTTTCGCCTGCTTTGACGTGCAGGGAAAGATTGCTGAGCACGTTCTGCTGCTTGTCCTCCTCATAACGGAAGGTGACCTTGTCCAGCACGATGTCGCCCTTGACGTCCGAGAGCACCTTGGCACCGGGCTTGTCCTTGATGTCGGGCTCAACGTCCAGAATCTCGGAGAAGCGTTCAATGCCCGTCATACCGCGCTGGAACTGCTCGGTGAATTCCACGATGCGGCGCACCGAGGTGAACAGGGTGGAGACGTACATCAAAAACGCTACGTAATCGGCAGCCTCTAACTGGATCACGGGATTTTTCGCGGTCAGCAGCAGTGCACCCACCACCACGACAACGATGTACAAAAGGCCCTCAAAGAAGCGGGTAGACGCCTGGAACATGCC
>JAFQUG010000245.1 GCA_017408625.1 Clostridia bacterium
ACCGAGGTCATCCGCACCCACATGACACAACTCTACACCGCCGGTGTGGATTTCATCATTGTTGACCTGACCAACGCCCACGACGGCTATCTTGGCACCGCCGATTGGACGAATTTCATTCAAAAGCCCATGGACGCACTTCTGAGCACCATTATGGAGATGCGCGCAGAAGGTCTTGGCACGCCTTACGTGGTACTTTGGGTTGGCGACTGGGTAGGACCGAGCGAAGGCCCGCTTTACCAGAAGCTTTACGATGAATACTATTCCAAGGAAGAATACCTGGATTGCTTTGTTTACTGGGATGAAAAGCCGCTTTTGCTGACCGCTTACACCCAACCCGAGGACTTCCCCTTAAAGGATAAGGACCTCTTTACGGTGCGCTCGATGTGGAACTACTTGAGTAAGGGACGTCCCGAGGGACAGTGGAGCTACATGGCAAGAAGCAACTACAAGCAATATGCTGTCGGCCCCGACGGCAAGCCCGAGCAGATGAACATCGCAACGGCAGCTTTCCAATACTACATGTCCTACCCCGAAACGGCAGACGGCCGACAGGGCGGACTTTTCTGGCACGCGCAATGGCGCTCGGCCTTTGAAACGCGTCCCAAGATCATTACGCTTTCATGGTGGAACGAATGGTGCGCGCAAAGACTGCGCGACGACAAGGGCGAATACGTATTCGTGGATAACTACACGCAGGAATACAGCCGCGACCTTGAGCCCATGGAGGGCGGTCACGGTGACCAATACTACCAATGGATGATCAAGTATATCTCTGCCTACAAGGGCGGCCTTTCCTGCCCCGTGCTGGTTGAGGATGCATACAAGGATCAGGTGGAAGACTTTGTCGCACAGTTCCAAAGCAATTCCATACTCAGAGACACCTTTGATCTGACTGCACACGGCGCATGCCCCGGAAAGCTGATCGTGATCAAGAACGCCGTCAGCGGTGAGATCCGAGAGGTTTACGACTTTGAGATCTCCTGCCCCGTTGACTTGAATGATACGTCAAGCATGGAGAAGCACAAGGATAGCGACGGATATATCCACACCGTACAAAAGGTCACCTGCCCGGAGTGCGGTACGACACTGGAGATTGATCTGTGGGAGGACAAAAACGAGGACTCTCACCAGATCACACGTGTTTACGAAAAGAACGGTAATATGATCCTTGAAGTGATCGAATAATCATCAAAGCAACAGGCTGCACGCGCGCGTGCAGCCTGTTTCGGAGGTTTTATGAGCAGACATATCTATACACTCAAAAAGCCGGCGGGCTGGCATAAGGAGCTTTGGCGCGAAGCACTCCCCTTGGGCAACGGCCTTTCGGGACTTCTGATCCCGGGCGCGATCGGCAACGAGCACCTGACCTTTACCCGTCACGATCTGTGGGAGGGGGCTGACGAGCGTCCCGTGCCGGACGTGACAAGCACGCTGTACGAGATGCGGGCGGCACTTGCGCGTGGTGATTATGCCGCCGCCAACAAAGAAAATCTGGCGCAGGCCTTGCATAGCAAGGGCGGCGCAACCCCCATTGAATGCCCGCATCCGCTGGGTTGGATGGACGTGGAATTTGCCCCCGCCAAGCCCTTTGTGCACTACCGCCGCGGCGTCAATATGCAAACGGGCGAGGCATTCGTGGAGTTCTCTGTGGACGGATACCGCTACCGCCGTACCGCCTTTGTCTCGCGCGATGCAGACGTCACCGTTCTGCGCATGACTGCAGACAAGCCCTTTACCGCTACCTACGATTTCAGGCTTTATAACGAGATCGCGCAAACCAAGACGACGCAAAGCGGGCTTTACCGCGCGTCTGCCGACTCTTATACCGCCGTGCGCGTGCAATTCGTCGGTGACTACACCGCCACCGTCTCGGGCTCGGCTCTCACTGTGACGGGCTCTGACTATATGATCCTGATCCGTACGGCCTCGCACGGCTCGCCCGTCTCGCTTGACTCGGTCATGGGCAAGACCTACGACGAGCTTCTGGCCGCGCACGAGGCCAAGCACCGTCCGCTTTACGATTGCGTCAATATCGAGCTTGCCGACGACGCGGAGTTTGAGGCAACCAATGAGCAGATGCTTGCAGAAGCTTACGATGACCGGGTCTCTCCTGCGCTTTTTGAGCGTCTTTGGAGATTTGGCCGCTACCTCTTTATCTCTGCCGCATCCGAGCAAGGCAATCCCGTGCCGCTTTACGGCATCTGGCCTGCCGACCACCATCTTGCATGGAGCCAATACGTGGCCAACGAGAACGTGGAGATCACCTACTGGCATATCATGGCGGGCGGACTTTCCTATGCCATCCCGCCGCTGCTGCGTTACTACACCGCCAAAACCCAAAAGCTGCGCGAGTGCGCCAAAAACATGTTCGGCACAAGGGGCATCTGGATCTCGGCCTACACCACGCCCGGCTCATCCGGACCCTGCGTGCCCGTTTCCATCATTCTCAACTGGACGGGCTGCGCGGGCTGGCTGTGCCGCCACTTCTGGGAATACTACCTCTACACGCGCGACGAGCAGCTGTTGCGCGACGAGATCCTGCCCTTCATGCACGAGGCCGCGCTGTTCTACTTGGATTACGCGCAGCGCGACGGCGAATTGATTATGCTCTCCCCCTCCGTCTCGCCCGAAAATATCCCCGCGGGCAATCCCGGCATTGTAGCCAAGAACGCCACCATGGATTTCGCCATTCTCAAGGAGCTGTTGACCAATCTGCTCTCGGGCATAAAGATCACCGGGATGTATGCGGACGAGGCCGCCGAGTTTGCCGACCTGCTCTGCCGCATTCCGCCCTATATGCTTAACGAGGACGACGCGATCAAGGAATGGATGAGCCCCGACCTTGCAGACAATTACCACCACCGCCATCTCTCGCACATCTATCCCGTATTCCCCGGAAACGAGATCTCGGCGCATGCACAGCCCGAGCTGTTTGAGGCCTTCAGGCAGGCGGTCAGACTGCGCAAGCTGGGGGCACAGTCGGGCTGGTCGCTCGCGCATATGGCAAGCATTTACGCGCGCATGGGCGAAGCAGAGAGAAGCATGGAGTGCATTGACGTCATGGCCAAGAGCGTGATCATGGATTCGCTCTTGACCACCCACAACGACTGGCGCGGCATGGGCGTTACACTGGAATGGCAGGGCGAGGCGTTCGTGCAGCTGGATGCGGCCTATGGTGCGGTCAACACGCTGCAGGAAATGCTGTTCTGTGCACAAAAGAACGCGCTTTCCATCCTGCCCGCGCTGCCCGAAAGGCTGACAAGCGGACATGCGAACGGCCTTGTATTCCCCGAGGGTACGGCAGATATTGCATGGAACGAGGACGGCAACGTGACGCTGACCGTTCATGCTGCGCTACCCATGAATGCAAGCCTATTGCTCTGTGGCACAGAGCGCTGCCACCTGACACTGGATGCAGGGCAAAGCAAAACGCTGCAGCTGACTCTTTGATACTGAAAGGAAGCCATATCATGTTGAAGAATATCCCCCCGATCCTCTCCCCCGAAATGCTTAAGGTGCTGTGCGAAATGGGACACGGCGACCGCCTTGTCATTGCCGACGCCAACTTCCCCGCTGCCAGCATGGGCAAGAATGCCATCGTGCTGCGCGCGGACGGGCATCGCGCGACCGATCTCTTGGACGCAATCTTGACCCTATACCCTCTGGACACCTACGTAGAGCACCCCGTATCCTTGATGCAGGTCATGCCCGGCGACACCGTCAAGACTCCGATCCGGGAGGAATACAAGGCCATCGTAGCCAAGCACGACGCGCGTGGCGCGGACGCCTTTGCCGAGATCGAGCGCTTTGCCTTTTACGAGGAATCGAGAAAGGCTTACGCCATCATCGCCACCGGCGAAAAGGCACTCTACGCCAACGTCATGCTGCAAAAGGGCGTAATTTAAGCAAAAAGGGCCAAGTCATTCGTTTGAGTTGGTCCTTTTTTGTTTTTATCTTTACAATTCCCGCAATTTGTGTTATGATATAGGCAATCAAGTACAGGCAGGTAAACGATATGCTCGAAAAGCTCAAGGCCCAAATACTGTTCAGAAAGCTGCTTTCCCGCCCCGATATCGGCAAGGCTTACGCCATGGTGGGGCCCGAGGACGCGTGGTTCGACACCATCTCCCGGGTGCATGCATCCTTAGAGGAAATCCATTCTCTGCCCGCAGAGGCTCCCACACTGACAAGCCACGACGGCCTGACGCTCACAGCCGTGTATTACCCCGGCAACAGCAACGTCACGGTCATCTGCGTTCACGGATACACCAGCCACGCCGAGCGCGAATGGGCGTTCCCCGGACTGTTTTACCACTCTCTTGGCAACAACGTGCTCATTCCCTACCAGCGCGCGCACGGTCCGAGCATGGGGGATTACATCACCTTTGGCGCACTGGAGCACCGCGACCTTTTGGGCTGGGTGGATCTGATCAATCAAAAGACCCCGAACGGCCGCATTGTCCTGCACGGCCTGAGCATGGGCGGCGGTATTGTGCTGGACGTGTGTAGCAAGCCCATGAAAAACGTTTGCGCACTGATCGCGGACGCACCCAGTACAAGCATCAAGGAATTTTTCGTCAACGTCTCGCGCTCTGCCTTCAAAAAAGAGGGCGACGCGGTAGCCGCGCACGCATTGGCAATATTCAAGAAAAAATTCGGCGCGGATGCCGAGGATTTTGAAGCGACGGAGCTGATCAAGGGCTGCAAATATCCCCTTTTGCTTGCCGCAGGCAGCAACGAAGGACGCCAGTCGCAGTTTGAAGAGCTCAGGCAGCGCAACCCGCAGCCCACCGAGATCCTCATTCTCCCCGGCTGCGACCACGGCAACGGCATGTATAAGCAGACCGAGCTGTACCAAAGCGCGATCAAGCAGTTCCTTTCGCGCTATATCTGATCCCATTTCCACACAACGATGGATGAAAGCGAGGTGATCCCATGTCCATAAAAATTCTCTGCCCCCCTTACGTGCAGGCGGTGCTCAAGGCATTGCACGACGCGGGCCACGAGGCGTATATCGTGGGAGGCTGCGTACGTGACAGTCTGCTTGGTACTGTGCCCAAGGACTGGGATGTGACCACCTCGGCTCATCCCGAGCAGACCGAGCAGGCCGCCCTTGCTTCGGGGCTCAAAACCTTCCGTACGGGCATCAAGCACGGCACCATCTCGGTGCTCTCGGACGGCGTGACCGTGGAGTGCACCACCTTCCGCATTGACGGAGATTACAAGGACTCCCGCCACCCCGAAAGCGTCAAGTTCACGCCGAGTTTGGAAGAAGATCTTGCCCGCCGCGATTTCACCATCAACGCCATGGCCGCCGCACCCTCGGCGGACGGCTGGGAGATCATTGACCCCTTTGGCGGTCGGGACGATCTGGGATCGGGCACCATACGCTGCGTGGGCAACCCCATCAAGCGGTTTGGGGAGGACGCCTTGCGTATTTTGCGTGGCGTGCGCTTTGCCTCGCGCCTGGGCTTTTCCATTGAGGACAAGACCGCCAACGCCATGTACGCTGCCGCGGGCGGACTTAAAAGCATTTCGCGCGAGCGTGTGCGCGAGGAGCTGATGGGCATTTTGCAAAGCCCCGCCCCCGAATGGGCAATCAAGACCATGAAAAAACGCGGACTGCTCAAATACGTATTCCCCTATGCCGACGTAACCGCCGCTGCGCGCGGTATCAACGAAACACCCGCCGATCAACCGCTCTTCCGCCTTGCATTCCTGCTTTACAACACCCCCGACGACGCGGTGCAAAAGACCACGAGTGACCTGAAAATGTCGGGTGCGGACGCGGGATTTGTGCGCACACTGTTGGCTTTCCGAGCAGAGAAACTTGAAAACTCCCCTTTGTTTGCAAGAAAAATGATCGCCAAGTACGGCGAGGTTATCCTGCCCGCGCTTTCTTTGCGCGCTGCTAAGGGTGAGGACACCTCTGCCCTTTCGGACATTGTTTCCGAGCAGATACGCGCAGGCGTTTGCGTCAAGATTGCCGATCTTGCGGTCAATGGTGCAGACCTTACCGCCATCGGCATTCCCAAGGGGCGTGAAATGGGCCGAGTACTGAACGCATTGCTTGCTCGGGTTATGGAAGACCCCGCGCTCAATCAAAAGGACATGCTGCTCTCTTTGGCAGCCGATATCTATAAGGAGAACTAAATGTATTCCGTCACACCGAAAAAGCAATCAAAGCTGACAGGGCTGATCTGCGCCGCCTGCTTTATCTGCGGGCTTGGCCTGTTTGTCGCCTCGATCGGGCAGAGCGAGATCCCCTATGCTACGCTTGCAGGCCAGCTTGCGGGAGTTTTGTGCCTGGGCGCAGGCATTTACCTCTACACCAAATATTTTGCGCACCAATTCACCTACGCCGTACAACCCGGCGGCGTTTTTGATGCAAACGGCGACGAAATCTACGATCTGGTGGTCACAGACACAGTGGGCGGTCGCCGCCGACGCGTGGTCTGCCGCATTGCCCTGCGTGACATTTTGCAGGTGGACGCGCGTCCCGCACGTGCCACCAAAAAGAACGGGTATGCAAAAATCGAAGCCCCCGGCGAGGACGGTGGCGAGGTGTTCCGATATTGCGCAGACATGATTCCGGGCAAAATTATCGCCGTTTACGACCGCGACGGCAACGCGGTTTTGCTGACCTTTGACCAAGGCTTATATGAGATTCTGAGCAAAAAACACTAAAAAATATTTTGTCAAAAATTTTTTCAAAAAGCTCTTGACAAACCGATTACAATCTGCTATAATACTGCATGTTCCGTTCACGAGACTCTGTTCGTGAGAATGCGCTGGTGTGGCTCAATGGCAGAGCAGCTGATTTGTAATCAGCAGGTTGATGGTTCGACTCCGTTCACCAGCTCCATATATGGGGGATTTCCCGAGCGGCCAAAGGGGGCAGACTGTAAATCTGTTGTCACTGACTTCGGTGGTCCGAATCCACCATCCCCCA
>JAFQUG010000246.1 GCA_017408625.1 Clostridia bacterium
GGAGTAAGCTGTAAGCAACACAAGGCGGCTGTGAGTAGCCTTCCCCTTGAGGGGAAGGTGTCACCGCAAGGAGACGGATGAGGTGTAGCCACCGAAGGTGGCGTTAGAAAAGGAACGGATGCTCCGCATCCTACACCTCATCACCCGCTTCGCGGGAGCTTCCTCTCAGGGGGAAGCCCAAAGGGCTGAGTCCTGAGGAACAAGGGGAAGCCTTTTGTCGGTGTGAATTTATCCAACATGATTCTATTTTGTATGACCGACCCCGGGGAAAGACCGCTTTGCCCGGGGCACGGTTTTATCCCTCCACGAAAGGAGAGCCTATGAACGAAAAAGAAAACGAAAGGAACGAGGCCGAGCAGGCCCCTGCGCGCGTGCCGAAGAAAAAGAAGCGCAGCGGCAACAAAAAGCGGTTGCTGGCCATTATCATTTCGGTGGTGCTGGTGGTGGCGATATTGCTCACGGTGCTGATCGTCAATCTGGTACGCAAGCGCCGCCCGCCCGAGCTCGAGCAGATCCGCGACCGCGCGATCGCACTGATCGAGAGCTCGTTTGCCATCAACGAGATCCTGTTTGGCAAGGGCCTGCCCACCTATCCGCGCATCTATCAGTTCAGTGATTATGTCACAGTGAAGGATCCCACGGACAAGGACAAAAACATCTATTATTTTCTTTTTGAGGATGAGGAGCACGGTACGGTCATCGGCTATCAGTACTACGTGCGCTATATGCCCGACGACGCGCAGACCGACGCCGACGGAAACAAGCTTTATACCACCGTGGATCTTGAAAATCAAAACAGCGAGCTGACGGGTGATTTTCCCTCCTATCGCTTCGCCAAGCGCGTGAACGAGCAGACCAAGGGCGAGGGCGCGATCTGGCACTCGGACGAGGGACATTACTCCTACTACCCGATCGAATTTGACGCGGAGTCGCTGTTCTTTTACGACACCGACGACGAGCCCTACTACGATTACGTGCGCACCGACAGCGGCTATCTCTCGGTCGAGGATATCCAGGAGCGTGCGGCCGAGATCTATTCGGCGGCGTATCTGGCCTCGGTAAACGAGAGCGTGTTCACGGGCATCACGGTATCGGATCGCGACTCGGGCACGCTCTATCCGCTCTATATGAACGAGATCGACGACAACGATATGGTCTACCTCAAAAAGTACAATCAGTACAAGGGACTGGAGCTGGGCACGCGCGTGTACGATTACAGCACGATGCGCATCGACAAGGGGGACAGCAACGCCTCGTACGTGGTGCTGGAGATCGAAAGCTGGCTGGAGGGCAAGGAGAGCGAGCGCATCACGGTGCGCGTGGCTCTGGCTCTGGAGAACGGCACGTGGTTCCTTGACTCCCCAACCTATTAAAAGGAGAAAAACGATGAAAAACGAGCAACCCGAAATCACCGTGCGCCTCTCGGAGGAGCTTTTGCGCAAGGTGCTCTATGTGTGTGATGCCGAGCGACGCTCGCCCTCCAATCAAGTCCTGATGCTGCTGCGCAACAGCGTGCAGTATTTTGAGCGCGCGAAGGGGCGCATGGACACCGCGAAGCTCGCGGCGTATGACCTCTCGGAATACTATCCGAGCAAGGACGAGGAATAACAGCAAACGAGAGCAGGCCTGCCCGAATGGGTAGGCCTGCTCTTGCACGGACGGCACGGTCTGTTTTATGGTAGATCCCATCACTTTTGCGCGAATTGCACACAGCGGTGTGGCAAAAGCGCGCTTTTTCGGCAAAAACATGTGCATTTTCCTCAAAAAAAGCCGCAAAGTGGCTTTACAATTGCAAAAGACTGTGCTATGATATATGGTGGAAAAAAAGTTACGCCCAAACGGGCGATTCCAAATACGAAAAACAGGAGGGCTTTTCCCAAATGGCAGTCCAAAGAAGAAAGATTTCCATGGATGGTAACACCGCTGCGGCGCACGTATCCTATGCGTTCACCGAGGTTGCGGCCATCTACCCCATCACACCCTCAAGCCCCATGGCTGAGGTTACC
>JAFQUG010000247.1 GCA_017408625.1 Clostridia bacterium
CCCCGACATATTACAATTTTTCCATATAGAAAAACCGCTCGAAAGAGCGGTTTTCTCGATTATTTTACATGCTTCAAATCATCCAGCTGCGCTTGCATCTCCGCTAAGCGTTGCTCAAGTCTCGCGATCTCCTCGCGCACGGGATCGGGGATATGCACTTGGTCAAGGTCCTCTCCGGGTGCGCCGATCCTTGCACCGTCGCGCTTGACCACGCGTGCGGGAATGCCCACTGCGGTGCTGTTCTCGGGAATCTCCTTGAGCACCACTGCGCCCGCCGCAACCTTACTGCCGTCCGCAATGGTAAACGGTCCGAGCACCTTGGCACCCGCGCCTACCATAACGTTATTGCCCAACGTAGGGTGACGCTTCCCAACGTCCTTTCCCGTACCGCCCAGTGTCACGCCCTGATACAGCGTGCAGTTGTCACCGATCTCGGCCGTCTCACCGATCACGACGCCCGCGCCGTGGTCGATCATCAGAGCCTTACCGATGGTTGCACCCGGGTGGATCTCCACGCCCGTAAAAAACCTTGCAAGCTGGCTGACCAGACGTGCCGAAAAATAATGCTCGGACACATACAGCCTATGCGCGACGCGATATGCAAGCAATGCATGCACGCCCGAATACAGCAAAAGCACCTCCAGATCACTCTTTGCTGCAGGGTCACGCTGTCGCACGGCATCAATATCCGTGCGGATCTCGTTCAATGCGGCACGTACCTCTGCCGACACTTTGTCGGTCAGCGGCTTGGTTTGTTCTATGATCATATCGGCACAAAAGATCATGCGCCCGCCAATCTGCGCCAAAAAATCCTCTACGCGTTCCGTATTCATGATCCTCCCCAGCCTCCTTACATCTTTATTACTGTAATCTTATTCCGCAACCTCTTTCAGATATGACGCGGAAATGTAATATACCTTTCCATCGATCAGCACGCGGTTCCACTTTTCGCCCAGACCAATACAAATCACTCTCTTGCCCGCGTACATGCTGATGCCATACACCTTGGTACTGTCTCCGCCCTGTGTGCCCGGCTCACTGCGCACCCATACCGCACCGGTTGCCTCCATGGTCATGTAGACGTCCACGAAGCTTTCTCCCAGCTCCTTTTCTCGCTCGTAATCGATCTCGTACTCGGGAGCGGGCTTAGTGGTTTGGGGCTCGGTCGTTTCTGGCGTCGTTTGTTCGGGCTCAGTGGTCCGGGGCTCGGTTTGGCTGCCGTGCTCTTCTGTCAGATAAGCCTCAATGCCTCCTGCAATCGCCTCGGCAGCCTTGATCGCAAAGCCCTCGGCAGCCATGGCTGCCTCATCCTCAGCATTGGTCATAAAGCCCATCTCCAAAATAGTGGTGGGCACACTTGCCCAGTTTGTGCCGGTCATGGTATCGGTTTCCCAAACGCTGCGCTGTGGGAGATCCGTTCCTTGACAAAACGCCTCCAGTAACACCTCGGACAGGCGTCTGCACTGCTCGTATATCTCTGCATTATAGGGGTTTTCGGATGTTTGGCAAACCGTCATTGCCCCCTTCAACGAGGCATCGGGATCGCCGTTTGCATGAATTCTCACAAAGACGTGCGCGCCAACCTTGTTTGCCAGCTGTGCGCGCTCGGCGTTGCTGATCTCGACCTCGTTGGTCTCACGCACCATCACGACCGTATAGCCCTTTTGTACCAAAGCATCACGCAAAGCAAGTGCTACGCGAAGATTCAGCTCATATTCGGCAAGGCCTGTCAGCGTTCCCTGCGTGCCCCCCGTCACCTTTGCCTTCTCGGTTTCTGATCCCGGACCGTTGGGCTCTGTCTGACTCATTGCGTGCTTCTGGTGTCCTGCATCGATCACAATGATCTTGGACGCGTTTGCACCGTTGCCCCGATAGGCAATGCCCGTGCCCGGATGCGCCTCCTTGGTATATTCCGTAAACACGATGCCGGCCAGATCCTCGGGAATCTGCTCGGTCTGCTCCCCGCTTGTGCTCTCGCTCTCACTCTCCGGCCGGTCGGGCAAGGATCTTGCCCGATTGATGCTGGCGATCGAAGCCACCAGCAGGCAAAGCACCGAGAGAACGATGATGATAATGATCAAATGTTGCTTCATAT
The DNA here is from genome assembly GCA_017408625.1 of Clostridia bacterium. The sequence continues at coordinate 2,096 of JAFQUG010000247.1, forward strand.
ATTCCTCTGATAATCAAATTCTTCTGACCGGGAAAGGCAGCGCCGTTCCCTGTTTGTAGGCCACGATCACGCGATCGACCTTTGACGCGCTCTCCACACTAAACAGGAAATGCTGCGCCGTAATGCCGTGCTCGGCAAGGGTATGGATCTTATCCGACATGCCCGTCGGAAGGCTGTTGAGCACCAGGTTGCGATGGCCATACTCGTATACCACAGGGAATCTGACGCCCCTGCGATCCAAAAGCGCACCTCGCCCCTTGGTGCAGGCATCACATCCGCCCGCTTGCTTGTTGATGCAACGCTCCAGCGTCATCAGCGGCACTCTGCCATACACGACAGCCGCCGTGTTGCCGCCCAGATCGCGCAATCTTGCAAGGCTCATCTCAACCGACGCGATCACGTCAGCAAAGCCCAGCTGCTCCAAGGCCGCAACCGTTGCGTTGTTGGCTGCATTGAGGCGGTAGTCACCGTGTATCTCAAAATCAAAGCCGTCAAGCAGCGCAAGATGTCCGATATTGCCCACCAACACGTGCTCAATCCCGTTCTGCTTGGCCCTTGCAAGCAGACCGCGGATCTGATCGGTATCCCCATCAAAAATGACGGGCGGCAGTACCGCACCGTTGCAGCCGCGCACCTTTTGCTTGGAAGCAGTCTCCAAGGGCAGATAACGGATACTGAAATATTCTTCGGCTGCCTCCGTGATCTGCTCGGGTGCGAAAAATCTTGCCGTACGCGTATGGGAACGCTTTCCCACAGGCACGGGAACGTTGACACTTTCCCGTTTGACCTTGGCTGTCTTGCAGGCGTCCTGCAAAGCCATCTCCAGCTTTTCCGCTGCCTCGCGGCGCAAGGCATTGAGTGCGGACGCAGCCACTATAACATCGCCTTGCAAATCCACCTTGACGCTGCTTGCCGCAAAAGGCGTAGCCCCCAGCTTGGAAAGACTGGTCTGCACCTGCTCAGAGGTAATAGGTCGCGTGTGTGCCGCCTCGGGTACTGCTCCCGTGACGCTGACGCAATGCCCTTCTGCACGCGCGCACAGCTCCATGGGCTGACCCGCACGCAGACAAGCCTCTAAATCTATGGGGATCTTCTTTGTAATACCACGGAATTTTTCCACCTCGCCCGAGGCCATTTTATCCTCGGCAGAGCGCACGCCAAGCATGCCCTCCCCCTTGCGGCGGCGGTAATATCCGTCGGTAAACCCACCGCGCGAAAACGCACGGACAAGCTCTGCCATCTGCTGCTCATCCGCGCCGCTTCTCGCATCCAGCAGCTCACGCCAGATGCGTGCGACGGTATAAACGTACTCGGGAGACTTCATTCTTCCCTCGATCTTGAGTGATGCCACGCCCGACTCAATAATCTCCGGCACGTATCTTGCCAAAGAAAGATCCTTGAGCGAGAGCGGATAAAAGTCTTTGCCCTTTGCATCCTTGAATGGCAAACGGCAGGGCTGGGCGCACTCGCCGCGGTTTCCGCTTCTGCCACCTACCAAAGAGGAAAACAGGCACTGTCCCGACTGGCTGACGCAAAGCGCACCGTGCACAAACATTTCAATTTCGATCGGACTATTCTTGACCGCCAGCGCGATCTGATCGGCAGGCAGCTCTCTTGCCAGCACCATACGGCTAAAGCCTGCATCGGCAAGCAACTTGCCCGCATCGCCCCGGTGGATCGACATTTGCGTGCTTGCATGCAACGGCATCTCGGGCAAAGCCTTGCGCAAAAGCGTAGCCAGCCCCAAATCCGCCACGATCAAGCCGTCCGCCCCCGCACGCGCAGCCTGCTCAGCCTGTGCCAGTGCAGCATCCAGCTCTCGGTCGTACACCATGGTATTGAGCGTGACGTACACCTTGACACCCCAGAAATGTGCCAAAGCAATCGCCTCTGAGAGTGCTTGTTGCGTGCCAAAATTGTCTGCGTTCATA
>JAFQUG010000248.1 GCA_017408625.1 Clostridia bacterium
CAAGCTTTTTGAAAAAGCCCCAGGCGATGCGCACAGCACCGGTGTAAAGGTTTTTGCCCTGTAGGGTATGCGTCTCAAAGTACTGCTCGCCCACGTCGGCGTATTTGCTGATCGGACCCATGACCAACTGCGGGAAAAAGCCCACGAACAATGCGTGCTTGGCAAAATTCTTTTGCACGGGTGCTTTTTCGCGGTAGACGTCCAGCATGTATCCGATGGCAATGAAGGTATAGTAGGAAATACCCATGATCTCCAAAGCATACGCGCCGAACGAAATGCCGCTTGCGCTGACCTTGAAGCCGAAATAGCCGGATACGAACTTGGTATACACCAGCGCCGCGGTCAGCACGGCAATGCCGACGCACACAATGGCTAAGTTCCCCTTTTTGCTCTTGTTTTTATAGGCCTTTCGCTCCTCCTTGGGCAGCTCCTTATGCTCAGCAAGCCACTCGGCGCACGCGCTCTGTCGCTTCCCGATCAGGCGCACCGAGACGTACGAGATGACGATGACCGCCAGCAAAAACAGGCAGCTCGTCACGCCCGCAAAGGCATAGAACACCACGCTGCCCGCAAGCAGCACCACCCACTGCGCCCGCTTGGGCACAAGGTAATACGCCGCAACCAGGACAAAGAGAAAGCAAAGAAATTCTATCGAAGCAAAATTCATGCCTTACACCGTATCCAGGCGTTCAATCAGCTCCCAGAGGGCCTTTGCCGAGTTAAAGTTTTCGGGCAGGATCTCCTCTGCGGGAATGGATACGTCAAAGGCGTCGTTGATATCCGTGATCAGTGTCACGATATCCAAAGAATCCAGGATTCCGTTGTCCACAAGACCCTCTTCGGTCTCGTAATCGATCTCGGGGTGCAGCCCCTGCAGCAGTTCAATGAGTTGTTCCATGTTATTTCTCCTGAATATTATTTATCGTTTTGGGTTGCCTGCTCCAAAAGAAGGCGGCGGTCAAGCTTGCCGTTAACGGTCAGCGGCATGGTATCCAGCTTATGCGTGACGTTCGGCAGCATGTAGCGCGGCAGCAAGAGTCGCAGCTCCTTGGTCAGTGCAGCGGTCTCGATCTCGCCGACAAAGTACATCACGATCTTTTTCTGCTCGGCAAGGTAGACGCAGCAAACGCGTCCCACACCGTCCACAGTCGCTGCAGCGGCTTCGATCTCGCCAAGCTCGATGCGATGTCCCATATGCTTGATCTGGGAATCCTTGCGAGAGACAAACACCAGCTCACCATAGTCGTTGTATCTGCCAAGGTCTCCCGTGCGGTACACGGTCTCGGGGTAAGCCGACTGCAAGGGGTTCTGCACAAACGCCTCGGCGGTTTTTTCGGGGTTATTGTAATATCCGAGCGTCACGCAGGTGCCCGAGATATAGATCTCGCCAACCTCTCCCTGCTCCGCTCTCTTGCCCTGCTCGTTGATCAGCAGAATACGGGTGTTGCGGAAGGGTCTGCCCACGGGAATGGGCTCGTCCTCGGCAAGCGTACGCGTCGCAGGCCAGTAGCAGGACATGCCGGTCGCCTCAGTCGGTCCGTACAGATTAAAGAAGCGCGCATCCGGCAAGGCCGCACGCCAAAGGTCATACTGCTTTTTCGGGAACACCTCGCTGCCAAAGCAAACGGTTTCCAGGTATTTGGGCGGATTCTTTGCAAGCACACCCAAGGACGAGATCATGGTCAGCGCACTCACCACCCAGCAGACCGTGTTGATCTTATGCTCGTTGAGATAATCGCACAGCTTGACCGGGAACATAAACAGCTGCTTGGGGATCAGATAGGCCGTCGCACCGTACTTGATGGAGGGCATGATCTCCTTCAAAGGAGCATCGAAATAAAGCGGGGTCTGATTGCCGAACACGGTGTGCTCGTCAAATCCGATGGCCTCGCACAGCGTTTCGGTGTAATCGATCACCGAGCGGTGGCAGGCGGCCACGCCCTTGGGCACACCGGTCGAGCCCGAAGTAAATACCACGTAGGCAGGATCGGTATCCACGTGCGCGGCTCTTGCGCAAGCAAGCAGCGCATCGTTGACCGGATAACGGTAAATATCGTCGTAAAGTGCGACGTCAAGCCCCAGCGTATACGCCAGTGCCATGTTCTTTTTGTCGCAGATGATCATGCGCGGCTTGACGGTATCCAAGATCATTTGTAGTCTCTTGGGCGGCATGGCGGCATCCGGGGCTACGTAAAAGCCGCCAGCATACAGCACGCCGAAAAACGCCGCCAGCTGCACGGGATGCTTGTCCATAAGCACCGCAACGCATCCGCGTCCGTGCCCGTGCTCAAGCAAATACGAGCCGATGCTGCGCGCACTCAAGGACAGATCGGAAAAGGTCATATGATCCTTGCCGTCCGAAAACGCAATTTTGTCGGGTAAACGCGGAGCAGTCTGCTCCAGATATTCCAGAATATTTGTTTGCATGTGAAAATCCTTTTAGTTGAGATAGGGATAAAGCTCGGGGATGTCGGTGACGGTCTTGGTACTTGTTGCGGGGTACTTGGTCTTATCGTAGATGCGGAAGTAATCCCCCGCGCGCCATGCGTCGTAGGCTGCAACCTGCGCGTCGGTCAGCAGGCATCCGCTGACGTTATAATCCGCGGTCAGGCGTGTGGAGTCATAATGATACCACACGGGCGCGTCGGCCGTGCCCACGTTGACTAGACTCCAGAAGTGGGTGTTGTCGGTGTAGCCGGGCAAACGCTGAATGTCCATATTCTCAATGCCCAGACGCTCAAAAAATGC
>JAFQUG010000249.1 GCA_017408625.1 Clostridia bacterium
GCCTCGGAAAGGCCGTATTGCTTCTTATCCACCCCGAAAACAAGATGCTGCACGGGGCAACGCATATCGCCGTCGATCAAAAGCACCTTTTTACCAAGCTGTGCGAAGCTGACCGCAAGATTTGCCGCGATCAGGCTCTTACCTGCGCTCGTGAAGTCCGAGGTAATACCGAAGATCGGGCATTTGGTGTCGCCCGTGGTTGCGTAGGCCAGATTCGTACGCAAGGTCTTAAAGGCCTCGGTGATCCAGAAGGGAGTGTCCTTCGAAAGCAGGCGATCCTTATAATCACGGGAGGTGCGGCGGGGTTCTTTTGCATCCCCTGCCTTTCGCCCAAGGATCCTTTTGCGCAGCTTGCGTTGCGCGCTCTCACCTTCATTCAACCACTCGGGAATTTGGCCCACGATCGGCAGATTGAACTGCTCCTTGATCTCATCCTCACCATATACGGTACGGTCCAACATGTATATCAGGAAAAAGACAACATATGCGATCAAGAACGCGGCCGCACCGCCAAGCAAGAGATTCATAGCAAGATTGGGGGAGTCGGGGGCCTTATCAAGCAAGCCGCGATCAATCAGACTGACACGCAAATTGACCTCGTATATCTCACTGTCGTTCAAGCCCACCACCGCCAGCTTTTCCACGGTTTGGATCAGATCGTATGCCTCCTTGGGATCGGTGGAAACGACAGTTACGCGGATAACCGAGGATTCCTCCTGCGCCGTGGCCGTCATCTTGCTTCGAACCTCACCAAAGGTCAGATTTTTGCCGTACTCCTTATTATATGCTTCTGCAACCTGCTCCAAGAACACATTACCGTTCAGCTTCTCGGCGTAGCCCTGCGCGATGCGCTCTGCACCCTGTAGATAAGCCGATTGCATCGTCGCTTCCGAATCGCCGAGGTTTTGCACCATCAGCTTTGCAGACGATGAATAGCTGGGCACAGCAACGAACTGCGTATAGCAGAATGCGCCGCCCATGCCGATGACCAGCGCAAGCACCAGCCACAGGATGCGCGCGCGAAAGACCTTCCACAGGATCCCGAGGCTCAGTTCCTTCGTTTTTGCTTGATTTTCCATGGATTGCTCCTTTTTGGCGGGTGTGCCAAGGCATCGCCCGCGTATTTTGCGAATAAAGGTCGCTTTAACTATTATAATAGATATATATTTTTTTGTCAACCACAAAAAGGCAATTTCTTTATTTTTACAAAAATTGACAACGCACCCACGGCACAGGGCAACTGTACCGTGGGTGCGTTTTGCAAAATGAACGCGATGCGTCAGTGCCTCTGCTGCTTTGCGACGGCGTGCACGATGCGATAGATCGCGGGCGAAACGATCAGATTCACCGCAAGCTCTACGGCGAAATTGACCAGAATGATCGCGCCAAAAAAATAGCCCACCGTCATCGCCCCCGCAAGGTATGTGCGCAGGGTAGAAACAATGATCAGCATGCCGAGCAGAAAAATACCCGTGTTGCAGATCGGTGCCACAGTGGCCGCAAGCACGACCGAGCCGTGCGGAAAGCGACGCGAAAGCGCGCGGTGCACCAGCGGCGGCACAAGGCCTGCCACACCGCCCTTGACGATGCAGATCAGCGCAGTCATGACGGGCCGCTGTGCAAACAAAAACGCCGTAAAGGGATCGTTTCCGAGCACGCCGCAAAAAACGAACACGAATACACCGAACACAAGTCCAAGGAACGCCCCTGCCCGCACACCCAGCACAAGCCCACCGATCACGATCGGGATCAAAACGAGCGAGAGAGAGGTGGTTCCGATCGGAATGGCACTTCCCCAAAGCTGGAGCACGACCACCAGTGCGGCGAGCAACGCCAGCGTGACCATGTACTGCGTGTTGTTGCGGTGAAAGCGCCGCGGCGTGCGGCGTGCACCCGATTCGGACGTTACATGATGTAACACTTCTTGCTCCTTATGTTCCATAACAAACACTCCTTTGGGGACTTTACCCCGTGCTGTCGCCCCATCCTGTGATGGGTGCAACGCAGTTCAAAATTATCTCGTACGGGGAATCCCCCGAAAAGACCTTATTTCTCGCCCCGTTTGGCGGGATACAGCAGCTTTTCGTTGCACATCGCAACGCGGTAGAGCCCCTTGAGCGTCAAATTCTCGTCCAGGGCTGCACGGTGCGTGCAAAACGGCAGCAGCAAGGCGGCATCGGCACCCGTTGCCACGATCGGCAGCGCGCCCTTGCCAAGCTCGCGCTCCATGCGCGTCACCAGCCCGTCGATGGCGGCGGCCAATCCCATGAGGATCCCCGCACGCACGCTCTCGGCCGTATCCGTGCCAATGGCGTGTCGCGGCGCAGTCAGCGCCACGTCAAAGAGCTGGGCGGCCTCTCTTGTCAGCGCGTTTGCGCTGACCGTAACACCCGGCAGGATCGCACATCCCAAAAAAACTGCGGACTCCCCCTGCGCCTCTACGCAGGACAGTGTAATTGCACTTCCGCAATCGAGAAGCAAAAACGGTGGGGGGAGAAGCGAAGCCGCACCCACGGCATTCGCCACCAGATCCGCACCCAGTGATGCGGGGTCGGCCGTGCGGATGATCAGCCCCGTGCGCAGTCCCGCGCCGAGCGTCAGCTGCCGCACCGCAGGGTACAGCAAGCGAAAGGCTTCTGCGAGCACGGGGGTCAGTGCAGGGCACACCGAGCCGATCACAACACCGCCGATCGCGGCATCGGGTGCTCGGTGTGCGAGGATCTGCGCGAGCATAGCGGCGTATTCGTCCGCCGTCCGCCGTGCATCTGCCGCCATGCGAAACACCGTAAGCGGCATGGCATCCTCGCATGCACGCGCAAAGAGCCCGAAGGAGACGGTTCGATTTCCGATATCCACGGCAAGGATCATGGGCGCAGCCCTCCTGTTTTTGAAATTTATTCAGCCCCCCTCGCGCTGCTCCTCTGCGCGAATGGCCTCCTCCAGATTTGCAAGCACGCGCTTGCGGATCTCCTTTTCCTTACGCTTCTTGGCCTTTTCCTGCTCGGCCTGCTCGCGCTTCTCTGCCTTTTCCTGCTCGGCCTGCTCGCGCTTCTCTGCCTTTTCCAGCTCGGCTTGCTCGCGCTTTTCTGCCTTTTCCTTCTCACGCAGCTCGCGTTCGGCCGCATCGGGGTCCGCATAGCGCGTCTCCAGCAGCTCCTGTGCAGCCGCCTTGAGATAGGCCGACAGCGACAGGATATCCAGCAAAGCGACGAAAAAGTCACGGTCGTTCTCAATCGACAGTCCGTCGTCCTTGAGCAGCTGCTGCACCAGCTCGCCCGTGCGCTGACGGTTGGTCTCCTTGACCGAGAGAAAACGGCGATAGCCCGCGGCAAGATCCTCGCCCGTAAAGCCGCATTCCTCGCGCACGCCCGTGAGCACGCGCTTGATCTCACCGATCGAGAGCGTGTTTTTGAGCGCATAGACCAACAGCATCTCAATGATATGCTCGCGCGAATATTTCTTTCCCGCGATCGGGCGGATCAGCCCGTCCTTGGAATAGTTGTTGACCATGGTCTTGGTCAGCGCACGCTCGCGGTAGCGCGGTGCGGCACCGACATTCTTATCTGCCACAAGGCTCAAGATCTGATCCAGATACAGGTCGATCGCGGGGATATCGGTCTCGGTAAGATCTGCATCGTTCACCGCCGCGGCGATCCTTTCCAGCAATTCCTGTTTGGTCATTCCCTGTCTCCTTTATCGTTTTACAGCGGCAGCATGCCGCACTCTACATTATATAACAGATACGCCGCCGTGTCAAGCCCTGCATGTTGCGGTTTTGGAAACCGTGAAGTGGCTGGAGCATTTGATGCAGAAGGCGTGTTCTCGGCACGATAGGCGTATTTTATACGTCGAGTGCCGAGAGCGCGCCTAAAAAACATAAAAAATTGAAATTCGTGAGAATTTCTACCTAAAAGAGCCGCCTCACCATCACTTTTTCGATGGCAAAGCGGCTTCGTTTTATTCCGTTTCCTTTTGTGTGTTTTTGTTCTGCGCGAATGAGTCAGCCACTTTCAGATACCCAAGAATGCGGCACCGATAATACCCGCGTCGTTTCCAAGCTCCGCGATCGCGATGCGCGTCGCCTTGGCAAGCTCGCCCCCGTACTGCTCGGCTCGGACCTTGGGGATCAAGGGAGTGAGAAGATATTCCCTCTCATTGGCCACACCGCCGCCGATCGAAACGATCTCGGGCTGAAAGATGTTGATGATGTTCGCAAGACCGACTGCAAGATACTCAAGGTAGCGATCCACCACCTCGCGGCCCGCGGCATCACCTGCACGCATCGCGTCAAACGCATTCCTGCCCGAGACCTTTCCCCGCTGCTCTGCAAGCGCAAGCAGCAGCGTGTCGCGCCCCGTGCGCTTGCATTCCTCCATCTTCTCGCGCGTCATGCGAATGAGCGCGGTCGCATAGCTGTATGCATCCCAGCAGCCGCGGCGGCCGCAGGAGCAGGGGGCACCGTCCTTCTCGATCACGATGTGGCCGAGCTCGCCGCCCGCACAGTTGCAGCCCGAATAGACCTTGCCGCCGATGATGATGCCGCCACCGACACCCGTGCCCAGCGTGATCATGACCGAGATGTCCGTACCCCGTGCGGCACCCGCAACGGCCTCTCCCCAGGCGGCGGCATTGGCGTCGTTCTCCACGTGCACGTTGGAGATCCCCGTGCGCTCTGCCAGCATCGCACAGATCGGCAGATCGCAAAAGGGCAGATTGTTGGCATAGACCACCACGCCCGCGTCATGATCGGCAATACCCGGGCTGGCAATGCCGATCGCATCAACGGCAGTCAGCGCGATCCCCTCCTGTGCACACAGCTCCTTGCAAAGCTCTGCCATATCATCCACGATCGCCGCCGCGGGGCGCGTGGCATTGGTGGGAACGCTGCGCTTGCGCAGGATGCGATATTCTTCATTTACAAGCCCTGCGGCAATATTGGTGCCGCCAAGATCAATCCCGATACGATACATTCGTTTCCCTCACAGCTTCAAATCAAAACAGATGCGCCTTGATGTCACTCTCGTTCTACTATCTTATATTATACCAAAAGTCAGGCATCTTTTCCGCCCGAACAGCGAAAATTTCAATTGGGCAGGCCGATTCAAAAAACACCCCAAACAAGCCAGATGAGCAAGTATCCTGTCAGAACTGCGGTCAGTGTAAAGGGAACGCTTATTCGCATAAACTCTCTTGCCTTAACCTCATAGCCCTCCTTGCGCAGGATCCCGATGCCCGTAATGTTGGGGCTCGCTCCGATAGGAGTGATATTTCCGCCCAGCGTAGCACCCACGAGCAGGCCAAAATACAACACGTACGGTTCAACAGCCATTGCGGCGGCAACACCCGTAACAACGGGAAGCATGGTCAGCACGTACGGAATGTTATCCACGACCGCAGAGATCGCAACCGATGCGAAAACAATGATCGTATACATAAGGAACAGGCTGTTTCCGCCCAAGGAAACCAAGCCGTCGGACAGCTTTGCGATCACTCCCGCACTTGTAATGCCTTGTACCACCACAAACAAAGAGGCCAGAAGCAGAAGCGTTTGGTAGTCCATTTCCTTGAATACCAGCCTTGTAGAGGAGAGGCTTTTTGTTCGGATCATATTGACAACGATTCCCACGATCAAGAGCAGCACGCAGATCAGGTCATTTCTGTGATTGTAAACGGTAAGCCAAAATCCGTCAGCGGGGGCCTTGAGGAAGGATGCCAAAATCAAACACACCACAACACCCACCATCAAAAAACCGGGGAAATAATCCTTCACCTCTGTTTTATCGCATAGCCTTAAGGGCTGTGTTTCCTTGCGTAAAATATATAGCAGGATAACCGCCGTCAGCGCAGCGCCGAGCTCCACCGCCCAGAAAATACTGGGCTTTCCCTTGAATACGAAGAAATCAAAGAATGTCATATCGGCATACCCGCCAAGCAAAATCGAGGTCGTATCCCCCACCAGAGTCGCCGCACCCTGAAGATTGGAGGAGATTGCGATCGAAATGATCGGCGCGACGGGGGATATCCCCTGCTTTTTGCAAACAGCCAGTGCGATGGGCGCGATCATCAAAACGGTGGCAACATTATCCACAAACGCCGAAACGATCCCCGCAAGCAGCGCCATAGCAACGATGGCCAGCTTGACGTTTTTGAATCTGGAAAGCAGCACGTCCGCGATGCGCATCGGCATCTTGGATTCGATAAACAGCGAGACGATCCCCATCGTTCCCGCGATCATCAGTATGTTAAAGTCTATGGCTCCTATCAGGTCGGAGAAGGTAAACCCCACATCCTTACAGAAAAACGCAAGCCAAACCGAAAAAAACAACGGCGGAGCACAGGGCGACCCATGCTCTGCACCTCGGAAGTGCAAAAAGCAATACGTACGTAACGGCAAACAAACACAGTGCAATAATAGAGGTCGACATGACTATTCCTTCTATTTATAAATTTCCGCTTTGTCAAAAGGCGCGGAAAAAGCAAGCCTTATAGCAATTCCATCTCGGTACGGATCGCGTCATCCATCTTGCTTTTTTCATCGAACACACGGCTCTTATCCTCAAGTGTACGGAAGGCGGCGTAATACCGCAGCCCAAATTCCTGCAACGATGCATGGTTGAAGTGCAGATTGTCGGGATTTGCCGTCAATCCTTTTGCCGAGACAAAAGCGGTATGCGGCGTTTGCGCGGCAAACGTCATCAGTGCGGTGTTTACGTGAACGTAATTGACAAGCGCGGGATCCAGTGCGCAATCCTTCACGAAATCACCCAATCCGCCAACGATCAGGGGGACATCTTCCGCATCCAGCGCACGTCGCAAGGCCTTCATGATCGCCGTGATCTTTTCCAAATACAGCGGATAAAGCTCATCCTTGCAGTCTCCCTCGCCCTGGTGCCAGAGAATTGCCACAAGATGCGAGGTTCGCAGCGCGAGCCTTGCACAGCTTACCGCGTTGTCAAACAGCAGGCTTCCCTGCTTCCATTGATCCAACGTTGTCCCACCGTCCGCACAGGGAATAACGCCCACCTCAGCATCGGGGTGCTCATCGGAATATGCCTTGGCAAAGCTTTCGGCAAGGCAGCTTCCCGAAAAGGGTCGGTCGGCATTCACCGGGCGGTACATTTTCTGCCATCTGCCGTTGCGCAAAACCTTGAGCTTGCCGCCGTTGGTATCCAGAGGCTCGGCATCCTTCAAAAAACCGCGCCCCGCCATATTGGATTGTCCGATAATCAAAACAGAATGGATCATTTTTTGTTCCTCTCTTACTATATGTATTGCTCGTTATTTCACTGTTTTCGTGTGAGACACACGACCGACTCGACGTGGGTCAAGAGTACAAAAGGTATAAAAACCAGTCAAACGGGGGGTGCAACTCCAAAGGTATATTTTGATTAAATAAATCCTTCTCCCCAATCATTCCAATTCGGATTTTTTGTTTCCACAAGCCAATTCTTTTTCGCTCTTACCCATCGCTTTAACTGCTTTTCTCGTGCTATTGCATCGTTAATTTCAGAATACTCCTCAAAGTAAACAAGTTTGTGAACGTGATACTTTTTTGTAAACCCTTCGATTTGCTCGTTTTTGTGTTCGTATAATCTTCTTCGCAAATCGTTTGTCACACCGATATACATTACCGCATTGGTCTTGTTTGTGAGTATGTAAACGTAGTACATTCGTTCTCCTTTTCGCCGAGATCCCGCCTTCGCGTTGCTCGGCGCTTTTTCGTCCGTGTCATCCTGAGCGTAGTCCCGCCGAGATTCCACTCGGTTTCACCTCGTGCTTTTAGGGCGTTGCCCTAAAAGTTCGACAAGCTCAGAATGACACCTAACGGTGTCCGGCGGGACGTAGCCGAAATCCGAGCATAGCGAGGATCAAACGGTGCGTAGCATCGTTTGGGATCTCGGACGAAAAAGTTCGATTCCGAATGCCCGTGTCATTCTGAGCATAGCCGAACTTTCGTGCTTGCACGAAAGCGCAAGGCGTCAGCCGAAGCGGAATCTCGGGCAGTCTCCACTCAGGATGACACGGGCGAGATTGCATTTGGGTGTCATCCTGAGCGAAGGGCTTAGCCCGTAGTCGAACCCGCAGGGCGATGCGAAGCATCGGGATCTGCTAAAACCGGGGCGTGTAAATCCAAAAAAACCACATTTAATTAAAAATTTGATTTTCCTGACATATATTTCTCGATGTAATCTATTGCATCGTTCAAATCATATGGGTGTTCATGAGAGTATCTTTCCTCACCCGCTTTGTCGAAAGGCTCAACCGACAAAACGAACAAGTCCCCCTCTTTGTATAAGTCAAATCTTCTATCTGCTGCTTTTCCGCGAATAACGGGCACATCTATTGTGTAATCGTCATTCAGCGCAAAGGTATTGGTTAATACTAAATCGTATTTACTCTTTAGCTTGTTATAAATAAGGCTTAAATCCTTCACGGAATTATGCTTCCTTTCTCGTGAGACAAACGACACTCTCGACGTGACCCGTTCTTGGGAAAAGATCAACCGGCGTGACTTTATCGAGCACATAGCCGAGTGCGACAAGACGTGCGACGTCGCGCGCGAGCGAATCGGGGTTGCAGGATACGTACACGATACGCGGCACGACGCGCGCGGCAAGAAAGCGCAACAGCACCTCGTCACAGCCCTTGCGCGGGGGATCGAGGATCACCACGTCGGGATGCAATGTGCC
>JAFQUG010000250.1 GCA_017408625.1 Clostridia bacterium
CCCTCGATGGGGCGCACCTCGACCTCAGGGTCGAGCAGACCCGTGGGTCTGATCAACTGCTCTGCCACCTGCTCGGCATGCTCCTTTTCAAAGGGTCCGGGCGTTGCGCTGACAAAGATCGCCTGATTGATCTTGTCCTCAAATTCTTCGAAATACAAGGGTCTGTTGTCATATGCAGAGGGCAGACGGAAGCCGAAGTCCACCAGATTTTTCTTTCTTGCGGTATCGCCGCCGCTCATGCCGCGCACCTGCGGCACGGCCACGTGCGACTCGTCGATAAACAGGATATAGTCGTCCGGGAAATAGTCCAGCAGCGTATAAGGAGTCGAGCCCGGTTCTCTGCCCGCAAGCACGCGGGAGTAGTTTTCCACACCCGAGCAAAAGCCCACCTCGCGCAGCATTTCCAGGTCATACTTGGTGCGCTCGGTAATGCGCTGTGCCTCGATCAGCTTGCCCTCGGATTCAAACCACGCTGCCCTGTCCACCATCTCGCGGCGGATCTCCTCCAACGCGGCATCGCGCTTTTCGTCGGATACGGCATAGTGCGTCGCGGGAAAAATGACGGCGTAGGAAAGCAGGCGCACAAGCTCACCCGTGACGGGATTGATGACCGAGATGCGGTCGATCTCATCGTCGAAAAACTCAATGCGCAAAAGCTTATCCGATACGTTTGCAGTCATGATCTCCAAGGTATCTCCACGCACGCGGAAGCTGTTACGCACGGGATTTAAGTCATTGCGCGAATAGCTGATGGCCACCAGACGGCGGATCAGCTGGTCGCGGTCCATCAGCATGCCCGGGCGCAACGAGATCTGCAGCGTCTGGTACTCCACGGGGTCACCGAGGGTATAGATGCAGGAGACCGACGCCACGATGATGACGTCGCGACGCTCGAAGAGCGAAGAGGTCGCGCTGTGGCGCAGACGGTCGATCTCGTCGTTGACAAGCGCATCCTTTTCAATATACATATCCTTGCCCGGGATATAGGCCTCGGGCTGGTAATAATCGTAGTACGACACAAAGAATTCCACCGCATTCTCGGGGAAAAATTCGCGCATCTCGGTGCATACCTGAGCAGCCAAGGTTTTGTTTGGCTCAAGGATCAGCACGGGGCGGTTGCATTTCTCGATAATATTGGCCATGGTAAAGGTTTTACCGGAGCCCGTGACGCCAAGAAGCGTCTGATAACGCGCACCGCTCTCTAAGCCCTCCACCAGTTGCGCAATTGCCTGCGGCTGGTCGCCCATGGGCTCAAACGGGCTGACTAATTTGAACTTGTCCATGCTTCTCCTCCCTTCGCACGTCATAGTATGTCAATTTAATAGTATACCACGAAATCAAAAAAATGTAAAGATAAAAGATAAAAAAATACGGAGCATAGCCGCTCCGCATTTTTATCTCAACCGAATCCCATGAACTTCTTAGCCACAAGCTTTCCATTGTAGTAAAGCCTCATATTCACGTAGCCCATTTGCGCTTCAATGAGAATTCTTTTTCCATTCTCGGTTCTGATTCTTTTGCTCAATAAATACTTATATCCGCCAAGACCGATATACCGATCAACCACTTTGCCGTTGATCACAAGCGAGTACATCCCGATACGAGAGCATACCCGGATCACGTTTCCGTCCGCAACGTATTCCATTCTGACCCTTCCGACGTCTGCCGTGTGAGGATCTGTTTTGGCAACTTTTATGGAAAAGATCAACCATAATACGATGATCAAACCGCACAATATCAGAATCGGGTGAACAATCATTTCCGCGATCTGATTATTCTGATTGGTTTTTACGTAGTCGGACAGGCTCAGCAGCGTTGTTTTCCCGTGACTCATTTCCATAATTTCAAAGTCACAATCATAACGGCTGCTCGGACCGTAATACACCCGGATCTTATCGAATCTCTTCAGGCTGTCAAGTGCCTCCTTGTCCAATCTTGTATCCGCTATCGTGCTGATCTCAAACGGCTTTTCGTATTCCTCAAAATACACAACGTATCTGGCATCACTTTTGTAACCCCGAATCCTTTCATATCTGCAAAAGGAAAGCTCTGCATAAGACAGATCATCGTATGATATGTCAAATTCCGGGTAAAGGGATATACTGTTAAAAAGCAGAAATGAAAATAAGCCCGTAAAAGCCAATGCAAATACAAGAAACACACAGAGCATAAACACATATATGTCCATACTTCCCCTCCCTTCGCGCGTCATTATACGTCCATTTAACAGTTTAACACATTTTTTAAAAAAAGTAAATAGCGAGAGAAAAAAAGCAACGGCAAATTGCGGGGGCGACTGAACGAATTGCTCGCATGATCATCGGTCTTGCGACCCGTCCGTCGGTAGGGGTCGGCGCCTC
>JAFQUG010000251.1 GCA_017408625.1 Clostridia bacterium
CGTAACGGCAGAGGCTGTCGTTACCAGAAGCGGTTTCAATACCCTTGCATCCTTCCAGATGGCGCTGCAGTTTGGCGATAAGCAGGTCAAGTGCGGCGACCAGAATAACGCAGATATTCACGGCAAGCCCATGATCGGCAAGGCACTCTGCCTGCCGCAGACCATCGGCTCCACCACGGGCGGCCTTGTGCTGTATTGCGCGTGCGCCATGGAAAAGAGCCCTGCTTGCATGCTGTTTGCAAACCATATCGACTCGCTGGCAGCCGCAGGCGCGGTGCTGGCCGACGTTTGGGTCGAGGGCGTCAGCATGCCTGTTGTGGATTGCCTTGGCGATGAGTTTCTCGCTTACGTCAAGGACGGCATGACGGTCACCGTCAAAGAGGACGGCGTGGTCGTTGTAGAGTAAACAACAAAAAATAGTATAAGAAAATCTCCTCCTTGCTTGGCAGGGAGGAGTTTTTTTGGTTATACACATATTTGCAGGGGACGGCGCCCTCGACGTCCCGAGTTGCCCGACACCCCGAGTGTCATCCTGAGCGAAGCCCCTGCCCGTCATCCTCGAGCAAGCATTCCCATTTTTAAGATTCTTCGCTGCGCTCAATGAATGAATACCTCCGCTGCGCGGAGCTTAAATGGGAATGCGCCGCGAAGGATCTTGGCAGGGGCTCCGCTTATGATGCACACGTGACACTTTTACAAATATTTCTGCATCATATATTCATCAAGCAGAGAACCATCCCTTTGGCGAATGGCGTTTGGCTTTTTGCCGACAATCTCAAAGCCGTATTTTTCATAAAGTGCTCTTGCGCGGTGATTGCCCTCGATAAATTCCAATTCCATGATCATGATGCCGTGCTTCCGTGCCGCTGCGATCATTTGCTCAAACATGGCAGAGCCGATGCCTAAGGCCCAGTAATCCTGCAGGATTGCAATGGCAATGGTTGCGCGATGGCTTGTTTTCATGCCCGTGTGAAACATGACCTCGCAGTTTCCCGCAAGCTTGCCATCCACAAAGCAGACAATGGCAAGGGCGTTTGGCGACTCACGTCGGTTTTGCACCCAGGCCTGCTCACGCTCCGGTGTCATGCTTGCCCATTCTTCGGGATAGCGCGCTAAAAACTCGGTTTCACCGCAAGCCTTGGTGATGTATGCCAGCAAATCTGCCGCGTCCGCAACCTCGGGGGAGCGCAGAACGGCCTGCCTGCCGTCCTTGAGTTGTATTTGTATTGGTTGTAATATCATATTAATCTCCATGCCGCCTTTGGCGGCTCAAATAGTGATGGAAACTTCACCGTGGAGCTTTGGTCCAAAAATGGGCCGAGACCCATTTTTAGGTGAAGTTTATGCGTGAATGGTTGCGTATAAAGGAATATAACGTGAACTTTCACGCTATTGCTCCTTTTGTTAAGATATCCACCCCGCCCTAAGATCCTTCGCATCGCAGTCCACATCTGTCATTCTCGAGCGAAGCGAAGAATCTTGATGTGGACTGCTTGCTCAAGGATGACAGGGCGGGGGATTTCGGTCAATCGTTGAAATGTTTCTACCCGTCAATTTTTAGGCTATTTTTAATGGTTCGTGCCACCTCGTCCGGGGCAAGATTGGTGTTGTCGATCTTGAGATAGCTCTCAAAGGGCAAAATCTCACCCTCGCGGGAATTGAGACGGTGCGTTGCTTGCGTGTGTCGCATCTCGGCCTCGCTTCGCTCCAAGTTGCGCTTGGATTCCTTTTGCGCAAGGCGGTTTTCGCTCTTGTTGCGTGCCAGACGCTCTTCAAAATCCGCGCAAAGCTCGACCACGTGGCAGACGGCACCATGCGATGAAAACAGCTCTATGATCTCGTTCAGATACGCAAATTCTCCCGGTTCGTCAAAGTCCATCATATAAGTGAAGATCAGTCCGGGAAGGTCGCCCGCGGCAAACTGCTCAAACACGGTCTTGCGGATGGTCTCGTTGAGCGCACGGAATCCGGGCGTGCCGAAATCAAACAGCTTGAGCGAGAGCTCAATGGACATGTGGTTGTGAAACAGACGCAGGCCCGTGATCTTGGCCAGCTCCTGCCCGACCGTCATTTTGCCCACCGCGTGCGGGCCTGTGAGGATGACTAAGGTTTTGTTCATAGCTTCTCCTTCTTCAATACGTCCAAAATATGATTGGTCGCGCCCACCATATCGGGGCGTTCGCAAATGCTCAGGTGATATTTCATGTAAAGCGCAAAGGTTTCCGCGTCCATGGCGTCCACCTCGTCGCCGATGTAGCGCGTCAGCATATCCGCGCCCACGTAATGCAACCGCTGTACGGGCAGGGGAGATGCCAGCGCATCAACGTCCTCCTTGCGGTACAGGGCAAAGATCTCGGCGGGTGTGGAACTCAGCGCAAAGGTGTCGTAATCGATCAGATCCTTGTATTGCGGATCGTGAATACCACCGCGCGCAAAGCAGAATTGGTAGACCGTCATGTCGCTGTTGCAGTATGCGACAAAGACCGTGCCGCCCGGGCGGGTCACGCGCACGGCCTCGCTAAGAGCCGCCTGCTTGTCCGCGTCGGTGTAGAGGTGATACATGAGGCCAAGCAGCAGCGTGACGTCATACGTGTCCGAAGGGAAGTTGGAAAGGTCAACCGCGTCGCCCTGCGAGATCGAGATGCATTCGCCCTCTTTGGTGTTGCGCATAAAGGCCTCGATATTGCACTCCATCAGCTCCACGGCAACCACGGAGTACCCCTTTTGCGCAAAATAATGCGAATAGCGTCCCGTGCCCGCACCGATCTCCAGAATGGTCATGCCGGGCTTTAAGTATTTTTCAATATAGTGTACGGTGGTCAGAAATTCCACTGAGCCGTGCTGCGAGCCGAGTCGCGCGTGCTCGTCGTGGCTTTCATAGTAGTTTTTGAGTGCTTCCAATCTTTCCATAAATTCCTCCAAATCAAAACAAAACGGTGCAAATCGCTTTTTGCGACTTGCACCGTCAGTATCCAAATATCGATAGCCTATCGGTTATCTAACAAAATGGGTATGACAATACAAGCCCGACCTGTCCCAATTCATGGGATACATGCCGCGCACGGTCTCGGTATTCAGAATGGTTGTGAATACGAACATTGTCATAGCTCCTTTTTTGTATTTTGCTCAGTATAACATGCAATTTTGCATTTGTCAAGAGGTTTATGAACGATTATTTCCACTCCCGATCCAGCACTTTGCGTCTGTTTTTCAAAAAATCCAAGAGGAATCGGTAGTTTTGCTCGGTAATATCATCCTTGTCCGAGTACCAAAGCTGATCGTTGAGCGCAAGAGATTGGTCGATCTCGTTCTTGTAGCTCTGTACGTAAACGATGCAATCGCCCAGCACCTCGGAATAGTAGGTCTGATATCGCTCGCAAAGCATGGCGTAAAGCTCATCCGAGCGGGATACACCGCGGAAGAAATCGTTGGAATATTCAATCGTGCTGTCCACGTGATAATATTCGTTGGGCGCACCGGTCCAGGGAACGTACAGGCTGTAATC
>JAFQUG010000252.1 GCA_017408625.1 Clostridia bacterium
ACCTCGGACGGTGAGCGTCTGGAGCGTTGGGGCAAATATATATTGGTCAGACCCGACCCGCAGATCATCTGGAAGGGCGTTGCGGATCATCCCGCATGGAAACGCGCTGACGGTGTATACCGTCGCTCCTCTTCGGGAGGCGGCAGCTGGGTCAAGAACAAGCTGCCCGAATCCTGGAATATTTCCTACGGCAATCTGAATTTCGTGCTGCGCCCAATGGGCTTTAAGCATACGGGGCTGTTTCCCGAGCAGGCGGCCAACTGGGACTGGTTCTCGGAGCTGATCCGTAAAGAAAATCGCCCTGTCAAGGTGCTCAACCTGTTTGCTTATACCGGCGGTGCTACCGTTGCGGCGGCTGCTGCGGGTGCGTCCGTGGTGCACGTGGATGCAGCAAAGGGCATTGTCGCACAGGCTAAGGAAAATGCGGCTCTTTCGGGTTTACAGGATGCTCCCATCCGCTACATTGTGGACGACTGTAAAAAATTTGTTGAGAGAGAGATCAGACGAGGCAATAAGTACGATGGCATCATTATGTATCCTCCGTCCTATGGCAGAGGGCCCAACGGTGAGGTATGGAAGCTGGAGGACTGCGTGGATGAATTCGTCGGTCTTGCATCCCAGCTGCTTTCGGATCAACCACTGTTTTTCCTGATAAATTCCTATACGACCGGACTTTCTCCCATGACCATGAGTTATTTGCTTGAGCTCAACGTCAAGCGTAAATTCGGTGGATACGTGGAATCGGGCGAGCTTGGTCTCAAGGTGACACGTACGGGCAGTTATCTGCCTTGCGGTGCAAGCTCTCGCTGGCAGAGGTAAGTATGGCAGAATTCATCGAAATCAAGAATTTGCATTTCTCTTATGGCAAAGAAGAAAGCAAACAGCAGGAAGACGTGCTTTGCGGTGTTGATCTGGCAATCAGAAGAGGAGAATACGTAGCCGTTCTCGGTCGCAACGGTTCGGGAAAATCCACGCTTGCCAAGCTGCTCAATCTTGTGATAGACGATCTTGAGAATGTAAGCGGAGAGATCTTGGTGGACGGCGTCAACATCCTTTCGGACGAAATGACCGAGGATATGGCGTTTGATCTGCGCAAAAAGGTCGGCATGGTATTCCAGAACCCCGATAACCAGTTGGTTGCTACCATTGTGGAAGAGGACGTGGCGTTCGGTCCGGAAAATCTGGGACTTGATCCGACGGAAATCAGACGTCGGGTGGATGAGGCACTTGTAACGGTAGGCATGACGGAATTTGCAAAAAGAGAGCCACACAGACTCTCGGGAGGGCAAAAACAGCGCATTGCCATCGCCGGAGTGATCGCTATGATGCCGGATTGTATCATTTTTGATGAATCCACCGCAATGCTGGATCCCATAGGCCGCAAGGATATTGTTGCCACCATGGAAAAGCTCAATCGCGAACACGGCATTACCGTTTTGACGATCACTCATTATATGGAGGAAGCAGTACGAGCAGATCGCGTCGTAGTGCTTAATAACGGAAAAATCGCCGTAGAGGGAAGACCTGAACAGGTATTCTCCAATGCCAAGGCTCTGCGCGATGCGGGGCTTGAGTTGCCCCAATGTGCACAACTGCTCGAAGCACTGACCAAAGCAGGTATGCCCATCCGTGAATGCGGCATTACTCCCGAGGATTGCGCTCGGATCATCCTTGCAGCAGGAGGTGGACGAGCATGAGTGCAAAGCTTGAATTACAAAACGTAACTTATTACTACGGAAAAGGCACGGCGTTTGAGGTCAAGGCTTTGGATAACGTTAGTTTTGCCGTCAAGGAAAAGACGATCACCGGCCTGATCGGACATACCGGCTCGGGCAAATCCACGCTGGCACAGCTGTTCAACGGACTTGAAAAGCCTACGGAGGGTAAGGTGCTGCTGGACGGCTGCGACATTTGGGATAAAAAATATAATGGCGGACGTCTTTGCTTCCGAGTTGGCCTTGTCATGCAGTATCCGGAGTATCAGCTCTTTGAGGAAACCGTGTTCAACGATATCGCGTTCGGCCCGAGAAATAAGGGTATAAAAGAGGATGAGGTCAAGCAGCTTGTCATGGATGCCGTCAGCTTTGTTGGCATGCCCACCGAGATTTTAGACCAATCGCCCTTTGATCTTTCCGGTGGCCAGAAGCGTCGCGTTGCGATTGCAGGCATTATGGCTATGCATCCCGAGGTGCTTGTGCTGGATGAGCCTGCTGCGGGAC
>JAFQUG010000253.1 GCA_017408625.1 Clostridia bacterium
GTTGTGTCCAGTGTAGCATAGGTCTCGCAGATGTAAACGTAAAAAAATATCACCGAAAAATGAAAATAGATATAGAACAGCCAGGTAGCAATACCTGGTTTTTTCTATATCCAAAAGCAATATTTTTTTGTGTACTGAAAGTCATCAATATTCTTGCCTCCTTTGCAAAATGTTTGTGTGGTAACTACATTTTACACCTTGGTGAGAATATTGTCTATACTTTTTTCGAGTGTTGCACTTGATATTATAACATGCCGTCCCCCTCCCTCCCGGAGGGAGGCTTTAGTAAGCTATCGCTTACAAAAAAACACCACCAAAGAAGATTCCTTGGTGGTGTTCGTGCTTTTTCCCGCTAAGAATGCAGATATGGCGCGTCAGCCTTTTTGTTTGATCTGTTATCTTTATCTTTTTTCTTTTATTTGATCTTTAATCGTTGATCAGCCAAAGAATGCTCTTGCGCATATAGCGGGCAAAGATCCACGTCAAAACCGCAAGATACAACGCCGTGGCAAGCAGCAAAGCAATCAGCACGTGCCATGGGTTGCACACGATCCAGCGACCGACGATCAAGCGATACGCCGTGATCCCCGCGCCGTACAAAAGCAGCGCACTGCACAGGGATACGCCCAACCGCAGCACGTATTCGTAAAGCAGCATGGCAAAAATACGCCAACGCGACACACCGAACAGCTGCAAAAAGCCGATCTCTCTTTTTCTGTAGAATAGCTCGACATCCACCTTGGAGCGGATGAAAATGCAGAACAGGACAAAGCAAATGGCAAATATCCCGAGCAAAAAGAACGACATGGTGCTGAAATACTCCTGCATATTGCGCCCCATGCGGTCAAGCGCGTTAATACCTGTGACGCGCTCCTGCCCACGGATGGCATCCTTGAAGGCATTCCATGCGTCGCGGTCGTCGTAAAGCCCCGGATAGTATCCGATCACCCGATTGTTTTCCTCGGACTCCTGCAGCGTGCCGATCTCGGCAAGCAGATCGTAATCCATATAAATATGCTTGCCGTAATTGCCGTTGTAGTAGGGGTCGCTGCGGTAATTGGTCAAAAAGCTGTCGCTGCGATCGGCGTCATAGGTCTTGGCGTCAAGCGAATACAGAATGCCCGATACGGTCAGCGTCTTTCCCATAAACGCGATTTCCGTGCCGATCTTGGCTGCATACTCCGCGTCGGTGGCGCAATCGCTCAGATATTCCCTGCTGACCAGCACCTCGTCCCGCGTTTTCGGATAGCTGCCATATTGGATCATATCGTCCAGTGCAAGCACCGAGGCGGTCGGCGCGGGGAGGTACAACGCGCTGACGCCGTCCTGCTCTGCGTTGTACTGCTTGTATATCTTGCATTTCTCCGCATACTTGGGATCTAACTTGTCAAATGCCTCGCGGTTGACCTGAAAGGCGTCGTAGGCATAGCCCTGCTTGGCGTATCCCATATACTCGTCGCCAAAGCTATTTTGCAGCGTGGATATTGCAAACAAAAGCAGAAATACCAGTGCAAAGGAGATGTACGCGGTGGGCCTGATGCGTGTAAATCTGCGTTTGATGACAAAGGGCAGCATCCGCATCCCCTTGATCTTGTCCCCTTTTGCCTGCAAAGCGCCACCCTGCGGGATGGGATTTTGGGTGACCTTATCGATCTTACCGTACAGTAAATGGATGCAGGCATGACAAAGGTGGTCAAAGCATTGCTCGTGGGTCGCCACGATGACCGTTCTCCCCTCACCTGCAAGGCTTGCAAGCAGCTCGGCGATAATAGCGGAGTTTTTCTTATCCAGGGACGCCGTCGGCTCATCCGCCAAAATCACCTGTGGATCACGCAAAAGGCAACGCACCACCGCCACGCGCTGCCGCTCGCCGCCCGAAAGCTCGCCGGGGTACTTATGCAACAACGTCTCGATGCCCACACGGCGGGCAAGCATCTCGATTTTTGGAAGGTCGTCACACACAAGCCGCAAATTGTCAAGCACGCTTGCGTCGCCAAGCAGCAGGCTATATTGGAAAATATAGCCCATGCGCAGCGTTGGCTGCTTGACGATCTCTCCCTCAAAGCTTTTTTCCACACCACCGATGATATTGAGCAGTGTGGTTTTGCCGCAGCCGCTAACGCCCTTGATCACGTATAGCTTGCCCGGCTCAAAGGTATAGCTGACACGGTCCAACACGACTCTGTCATACTGCTTTGTGATATTATCAAGCCTTAACATTGCCGCACCTCCTATATCAGATCCCGCGCGCTGACGATATTTTCATACCACGTGCGGTATCGCAGCGGACGCAACAGCAAATGCGAAAGCGCGAAGCAGGACAAGCAAAGCAAAAGCAGATACAAAGCCAGCAGCACGGGATTATACGAAAACAGTTGGAACTTGAAGATCATATAGTGCGCGTTGATGGCATTGCCCGCAAGCGTCAGCAAAAACGCGCCTCCCATGCAGCAAAGCCCTATGACCAGCAGCCTTGCAATGCTTACGTTGACAAAGCAGGAGATCACGCGCCCCAAGGGATATCCCGCATAGTTGAACACCGAAATAAACTTACTGTTATAGGATATCTCGGTTTTTTGAATATTGATAAAGAATAGCACCGAGAACAACAAAATCAGCAAGGACGTGGGCAAAAGCAGCATGCTCATATTGGAAAACAGGCTTTCCAGCTCGTAGTTGCGCCATCCCGGCTCAATTCTTGCCCCGAGAGATTGCAGCTCCTCTGCACTTTGCTCGTAAAATTGCATCATATCACCGTAGGAATCGAAATACACCTTATACGTGCGCTTATCCCCCGTGGCGTGATACAACGGATCTTGCGAAAGCTCCCGCGCAAGCGAGCTGCTGATGAAATAGACGTTCCGCAGCGCCTGCCGCTCCTGCTTGGTCTCATACTTGAAGTTCCCTGCATTGGTGGCGTTGAGATACTCCGCCTGCATGGCGTCCAGGTCTCCTAAAACACCCACCACCTCCAGCTCGGTCTCTCCGATCGGGAACAGATCGTATTTCAGCTTTTTACCGATCACGCGCTCCAGGTGCCGCGGGCTGAGCTGCTCTGCCATCTGCTTGGTGATAATGATCTGATCGGGACCTGTAAAGTACTCTCCCAAGATCAAGCAGTCCACAAGCCCGAAATCCTCTGCCTTGTCGGGCAGCACGAAGGGATACACGCTTTTGGTATATGCCTCCATGCCCTCGATAATGCCGCCGCCGTGCTGTATGGGATGATATACGTCGGGCTGGCTTGCCTTGCAGTTAAAGGCGACGTCCGACACACCCTTGCCCGCGCGGATATACTCCAGCGCAGCCGTCCCGTCCCCCGTGGTCTCGACGTGCAGCATGTTGATCTTATAGGCAAACTCTACGCTGGCGTTGGTCTTGTTGGTGGGCGTGTCCGCCAAGAAGCACAACGTGAACGCGAGCAGCAAAAACACGGCGAAAAGCACCTCTGCGCGGCGGTTTTTCCGCTTGGAGCCAAACCATTTGCGCAAAAGCCTGCGCAGCACTCTGCCGCTTTTCTCTGCGACAGGCTCACCCTTTTTCGACCTGTGCCCCGTCGGCTTGCCCTTGGCTTGCTTGGCGTACGGCTTTTTCTCGGCGGGGGCAGCGGGGGCATCCAAGTAGCGATGCTCCTTTTCAAATTCCAGCACGTGATCCGCATACTGCCATGCAACCTGATCATGCGACGCGCATACGACCAGACAATCCCGGCTAAGCTCGGCAAGCAGCGCGAACACACTTTGCTTATTTTGCTCGTCCAACGCCGCGGTCGGCTCGTCGAGCAGCAATATCTTTTTCTTGCTAAGCAGGGCGCGCGCCAACACCAAACGCTGCCGCTCGCCGCCCGACAGTGACAGGGGCAATTGCTTTTCCTTGCCCGCCAGACCAAAGCGCGCCAGCACCTGCGTAATGGCTTGCGCATCCTGCTTGACTAAATACAAATTATCCCACACGTTGAGATAATCCACAAAAAACGGGTCTTGGGTGATATACTCGGTATATGCTCCAAGCGACGCCGTATCAATTTGTCCGACAAACGGCGTACCGTTTATCACGATCTCCCCCGCCTCAAAGGGCAGCAAGCCGCAAAGCACGTTGAGCAGGGTGGTTTTTCCGCAGCCGCTCTCGCCGTATAGCAGATAAAAGCCACTGTCGGAAAAATCATAAGAAAAGTCGTGCAAAACGGACAGCGTGCCGTATGCCTTGGATATGTTTTTACAGTAAATCATACTTCATTCTCCGTCATCAATGTGCATGCCGTTTTGCGTGGCAGCATCACCAACCGTCTCCGGGTTAATACTCCGCATGCTCCAGACGCTCCAGGCATACCGCAAGCCTTGCAAGATCCACGCCCGCAATGACCTTGTCGTCATATTCGGTGTTTTCAAACAGGAAGTCGCAATTATTAAGCACACCCTGCTCGATGCGCTTTAGCTCGGCATAAAGCGCAACCTGCTCCTCTGTTGCCTCTCCCGCATCGATCATGTCGGAAAGCTGGCTAAAGCCAAACGGCTTATCGGCGTCCTCATATAATACGTCAACGTGTATGGCGGCAATGGTGCCAACGTGAGATATATACCCAATTTGAAACGTATATCCATCCAAAAATGCATATCCGTTTGTTTCAGGGTTGCGATGTTCTATCATCAAGCCCGAAGAAGCGACCTCAATATACGGACCTACCTCGTAGGGCTCGCTTTGGTTTATCGCTTGATGTATCAGTGAGAAGAATAAATCCTCATCTATTGTTTTCAGTTCAACATCATCCTTGTCAAGTGCCAATAACTCTTCTACCGTCATATGCTCCTTTTCGCTATAGCCTAAAAGAGCCTTAATAGTTTGCATATCTTCAGTTCGTTCTGGGATCACGCTATTTGTCCCATAGTTAATAAATGCGGGACCATATGGGTAATCCTCTGTAGTACTATAACGGATATTTTTTATTTGCCATAAATAAGGCGCTCCGCCAAGTTCTCCATAAGTGTAATAAAAGAAATATACCCATCCATCCTCGGTCATATGCATTGCGACCTTCCTTTGGAAAGGAAGACTTGGGTTTTCTACTTTTCCAAACACATATTCGGTTTCGTCATCAGTTTCAGAGTCATTGCCCAACTCCGAAGCATTGCATGCTGAAAAAACAAACAAAAGCAGCATTGCCAGCAACAGGCAGAAAAATTTAATCTGTATATTATTATACATTTTGTTCCTCTTTCAATAAAGATTTTCACAATCCTCTGTAAGTCTCGAAAGACCTGCAGCAGAAAAATGTTAGATGATCTTATTCTAAACAATTCACCAACCTTCTCCTGCAAAATCTCCGTATTCCACACGCTCCAGCGTCACCGCAAGCCTTGCAAGATCCACGCCCGCAATGACCTTGTCGTCATATTCGGTGTTTTCAAACAGGAAGTCGCAGTTTTCAAGCACACCCTGCTCGATGCGCTTCAGCTCGGCATACAACTCGATCTGCTCCTCAGTTGCCTCGCCCGCGTCGATCATGTCGGAAAGCTGGCTAAAGCCAAGCGGCTGATCGGCGTCCTCGTATAATACGTCAATGTGTATGGCGGCAATCGTACCCACCACAGTTTGATACCCAATTTGAAAAGAGTATCCGTCCAAAAATGCATATCCGTTTGTTTTTCGGTCACGATGTTCTATAAGAATACCCGATTCCGGAACCGAAATATAGGGTCCTACCTCGTTGGGCTCACTTTGCGTCAACGCTTGTCTCATGAGCGAAAGGAACAGATTCGGGTCTATGGTTTTAAGCGGAAGATCTTCCTCGGTCAATGCTAACATCTCTTCTACGCTCAGCTTTTCCTTTGGCTGACTACCGTAGCCAAGCAATCCGGCAATTGTCCGCATATCATCGTATTTCTCAGGGTAGATACTGTCTTTTCCCCATTGAACGTATGCGGGACCATCCGGGTATTCCTCGTTGGCACTATAACGCATATTGTTTACTTGCCAAATATATGGCACAGTCACTTCGGAGCCGTCTGCACTATCATGATAATAAAAAAATATATAAATCCATCCGTCCTCGGCTATGTGCGTAGCAACATTTTGTTGCTGAAAAAGGCTTGGATTTTCCACTTTATTACCAACAACCGGCCGGGTTCCACTGCCTTCTTCGAGGTCTTTGTCGTTTTCACGATTCCGACACGCCGAAAAGGAAAGCAAAAGTAGCATAGCCAGCAACAAGCAGGAAAATTTAATCTGTATATTGTTTTGCATTATTTTCCTCTTTCAATAAAGATTTTCACAATCCTCTGCAAGTCTCGAAAGACCTGCAGAGGATTGATGTTGGACGATCTTATTCGAAACAATTAATGTGCGTTTTTTCAATCATTCGAATATGCAATATGTCTTGCGTTAATTCATAGCATCTTGGCGAATTACCTTCGGTTAGAAGTATTAGATAGCACAAAATGGCATTAATCTACCCAAATTCTGTAACGCAACAACTGTGCTTCAATATTGTTTGTGGTATCGCCGAGTATGCTACAGATCACCAACCGTCTCCGGGTTAATACTCCGCATGCTCCAGACGCTCCAGGCATACCGCAAGCCTTGCAAGATCCACGCCCGCAATGACCTTGTCGTCATATTCGGTGTTTTCAAACAGAAAGTCGCAGTTGTCAAGCACGCCCTGCTCAATGCGTTTGAGCTCGGCATACAACTCGATCTGCTCCTCTGTTGCCTCTCCCGCATCAATCATGTCGGAAAGCTGGCTAAAACCAAACGGCTTGGCAGAGTCCTCGAATAATACGTCAACGTGTATGGCGGCAATGGTGCCGAGATGTGCAACATATCCGACTTGGAAGGTATATCCATCCACGTAGTCATATTCGACAGCGTTGGTTCCCAAGCTTTTGTTTTCCACAAGCATACCGGAGGATGCAACGGAGCCATACGGTCCCGCCTTGCAAGGGTCTTTTTGGTTCAATGCCTGACGTATGAGCGAAAAGAACAAATCCTCATCTATTGTTTGCAGCTCAATATCATCCTTGCCAAGTGCGAGCAGTTCTTCTACCGTCATATACTCCTTTGCATTATAGCCCAAGAGATTGGAGATAGTTTCCATGTCCTCCCCTCTGCCCTGCACCGTACTATTTCTTCCCCAACTGATAAAGGCAGGTCCGTCGGGATATTCCTCTGTTGTACTGTAGCGAATATTTTTCACCTGCCATAAATAAGGAGATTCATCATATTTTCCGATATTCTTGTAGGTATAAGAAAACGTATAAACCCACCCGTCATCGGTCACGTGCATTGCAACCTTTTGCTTATAAGGGAAATACGGATGTTTGTCTTTTCCAAATTGATGCTCAGAATCCTTGCAGGAGGCAAATGATATCATCAAAATACAGATTAGAAACAAACAACCGATCTTTAATCTATTCTTTCCAAACATAGTTTTTCTCCTTATTATTGTGACAATCTCCCTGTAAGACCTATAGGTCTTACAGGGAGATACCTACGGTTCAACTATATTAGTGCAATAACATATTGCATCAATCAATATCATATTTGAAAATCAATCAATCCAATATCTATAGTACAATAGCCCCGACGGGATATTGTTTGTTGTGTCACCTAATTTCCATTGAACCTTTGCGTCGATATACAGTTCAACTCCCGGTGCGTACTCGATGATTTCAGCAATTGGATACAGTTCCACTCGTTCATAGGATATAACTCGGTAATCACCCTCGGAATCACGACCAAACGTACCAATATATTTGCATACTTGGTCGTCCTCATAGCCATCAGCACTGCTCTTGTCTTCTTCCATTAGCATAATTGTTATAGTACGATTGGTATTTCTAACAAAACCCTCCGGCATACAAAAAGAGGTGACATAGAAATAAACACCTACATTTCCCGAGTCAGGATTTGCGAACTGTGAAGTTAGGTTTTGAGTCTCATCTCGCCCCCACTGTCGTGTGACATACTGAGGAGAATCGGTATAGCCGGAATATCCATAGTGGTCAGCAAACACTTCGATGCAAGCCATACTGCAAAGCACCACTGCAAGCAGAATGGCAATAACTGTTTTCTTATACGATTTCATGGTAACCTTCTAAATTATTTCAATGTAAATTGTGATATTAACGCAGGACAAACCATTGAAATTGTTGCCCATTGGACTCTCCTCCTTCCCCAAATCGCATCGCCATGTCAAAACAAGTCTTCCATATCCTCCACGCAATGAACGCTTTCCTCGCGTATCAGAACCCCATGCATATTCAATTATGCTTTCATGGTAATTATAACATATATTTCCAGCCTTGTCAATGCATGTTTTGTATAAATTGTCCGTACTAATTTCATGCATTCTGTTAAGAGCAAATACTACATAACGGTGGCAAGGACGGTGCCTTGTATGCGTCCGTTGTTACATTGTGCCGAAGGCGGGCGTTCGCATTTCGCCTTTGTCGCAACATTCCTCTCCGACACGCAACGCCCCACCAATTCTGCATTCTGCATTCTGCTTCATTCTGCTTCATTTTGCTGCATTTTGCCCGCTGCATTTCTTTGATTTCCTCTTGCACTGCGGCGACAAATGTGCTATACGTTGAGCCAAGCCACGCGGGTCATATCCTTGTAGCTGCCTGCCGAAAAGCCCTTGTGCGCGCGTGCGGTGGGACTTTTGACGTAGGCGTTGGACACCACGTGCGCCAGCTGCGAGGTAAAGGCGATCATGCGGTCATGCTCGTCCGCCGTGCTGACCGTGATCGAGCCAAAGCCCATGGGGGCAAGCAGATTTTTGACCTTGCCAAGCAGGGCAATGTCATCATAGGTGGGGGGCACGATGACCATAGGCGCGCCCGAGAACAGGTTTGCCCGCGCGTACTTGACGCCCGAGTTGTGCGTGCCCGACCAAAATCGGCTTTGAGAGCAATCTCAAAGCCCTTTTTGGAAAAAGAAAACCCCGCCATAGTGGCGGGGTTCAATAAAGGCTATGCCGATGAGAGGAAATCCTCCAAATATGATATAATTAGATTGACCTGCCAGTCAAAGTAAACAAACATATTTGGAGGATTTATCTATGAGTAACACAAACATAGACAATAATAGTTTAGCACATACCAAGTGGAATTGCAA
>JAFQUG010000254.1 GCA_017408625.1 Clostridia bacterium
CAGCCTCATCGACCGTATAGTAGGTCTTGCCGTCCTTGGTCACAGCGGTGATCTTGCCCTCATCGTAGAGCATATCCAGCAGCTCGATGGCCATGGCGTATGCGGTCAGCATATCCACGCCCTGCTTTGCCAGCACGCGGTCAGCAAGCTCCTTGACCTTACCCGTAAGGCTGTCGGTATTCGTCAGGCCGTCGTAGGTTTTGCTGGCGAAGAGGATGTGTCCCGCATCGCGCACCACACTGCTTTCGCGGTGGATCGCGCCGGTAACAACATATGCGGAATAGGTGGACTTCACGGACTTATATTTGCCGTCCGCATCGGCCTTTGCGTTCGTCGCGTCCACGAACTTGGTGGCATCACCGGGTCTGCGAAGGTGCACGGAAATCTCTTTGCCCTCATCGTCCTTCTCTTTCTTGGTCTCAAAGAGCCACTTTTCAAACTTGTCGGTGCTGTCCTTGCCGCTGAAATCGGTCACTGCGGCGGCCGTCAGCTTGGACATTGCCGTGCCATCGGCCTTCTTGGCCGCCTTATTCTCACACGCCTCAATTTCCTCGGGGGTCAGCGTGATGGTGTCGGGATCTGTGTTTTCGTCGGCGTTCTTCTTTTTCGTCTCCAGCGCCGTATTCTTCTCCTTGGTCAGCGCCTCCTCGTATGCATCCTCATAGAGGTAGCCGTAAAGCAGTGCATTGAACGCCTTTGCGTCGGGGGCCTTGGCCAGTGCCTCTACATGCGCAGCGTACTTCGCCTGCAATGCGGCGTATGCGGCCAGTGCCTCGGTCTGATCGGCCGTCTCCTCGCCCTCGGCGGGGGTTGCGGGCGTAAACTTTGCCTCAAAGGTGTAGCCGATATAGTCCATGTACTTGTCGTATGCCGAGGGGTTTGCGGCATACTGCTCCTGAATACGCAGATCGGTAATGGCGTTGAGCACCTCCTGATTGCGTACGGCCGTATACTTCGACGCCAGCCGCTCGAGCTCCATCATCTTGCGCATGTCGCGTGCATTGACGCCCTCGCCGTACATAGCGGCAACGTATGCGTTGGTGGAATAGCCGTACTGTGCGGCGTAGGTATCGAGCGATTCAACCGTCTGATCGATCGTGGCATAATCCTCCTCGGTGAGGGCCATACCGTAATAGTCAGCCATCTCGCAGCAGGCAAGAAGCTGCTTCACGTATTCCTCGGCGCTCGCGGCGAAATGATCAAACCAGGTCTTGGTCACATTGCCCTCGTCGTCGCGCTCATAGACCTGCGAGCGCAGATCCATGGTGGCGGTATTCAGCGGATCGCCGTTCTTGCCGCCGCCGATCTTCGGCGCGGTCGAGCTTGAGCTGTATTGCTGATACATCGAGATCAGGTTTTGGCGCTGTGCATATACCGCATACGTCATCATCGTGCCCGAGATCTTGTAGTTCTCGCTCTCGGCAACCGTCTGCATGCGCGAGAAGGTGCCGCGGCGGTTCAGCGACAGCGCGCCGATGAAGATCAGCAGCACGGCCAGCACGCCAACGACGATCAGCGTGCCTACCCAGGTCGGCAGCTCACGCTTTTTCTTCTGCGTCTTGCGGATAGTGGGAGCGCTCAGTACCTGATTCGCTCTTTCCTGTCTTGTTCTGTTTCCTTTTCCCATTTTCGGTTCCACCTTTGTCATAGTATTTCATATCGCGCACCGAGGTGCACGTTTATTGGGACACATTGAGAATAGCACATCACCGTGTCGGTTTTTTGACCGTCACGTGAACAACGTGCTCACACATCCATAATGATGGGCAGGATCATCGGCTTGCGCCCGGTTTTGGAGAATACGAAGCGCGAAAGATCGTCACGCACGCGCGTCTTGATACGCATGCGGTCGCCGCGGTCGCGCGACTCAAGGCAAGATTGCAAAGAGCGCTGGACCACGCGCTTGGCCTCGTCCATGAGCGACTCGTTCTCACGCACGTACACAAAGCCGCGTGAGACCACGTCAGGCCCCGAAACAAGCAGTCCGTGGTCGTTGTCCACCGTGGCTACCACCACGATGAGTCCGTCCTCGGCCAGATGCTTGCGGTCGCGCAGCACGATGTTGCCCACGTCGCCCACGCCGTAGCCGTCCACCAGAACCTGACCTGCGGGAACGGTGCCCGCAAAGCGTGCGCCCTTCTCGTCGATCTCCAATACCTTGCCGATCTCCGACACGAAGATATTGCGGCTCGGAATACCCATTTCCAGTGCCAGCTCTCGGTTTGCGGCAAGGTGCCGCGATTCGCCGTGGATCGGCATGAAATAACGGGGCTTGGTGAGTGCCTGCATGAGCTTGAGCTCCTCCTGGCAGGCGTGGCCCGACACGTGCACCGCCATCGCGGCATCGTGCAGCACCTCCACGCCGTTGCGCGAGAGCTCGTTGATCACACGCCCCACCAGCTTTTCGTTACCGGGGATCGCACTGGAGGAAAGCACCACCAGATCGCGCTCACCGAGCGTCACCTGATTGTGGTCGGAATACGCCATGCGGTAAAGCGCCGACATGGGCTCGCCCTGGCTGCCCGTGGTCACGAGCGTGAGCTGCTCGGGCGCATAACGCTTGATCTCATTGATGTCGATGAGCACGCCCTTGGGGACGTTCATATACCCCAGCTCTACGGCCGCGCCCACGATATTGAGCATGCTGCGCCCCGTAACAGCGACCTTGCGCCCGTGCTCGGCACTGATATCAATGATCTGCTGCACGCGATGCACGTTCGAGGAGAACGTGGAGATCACGATGCGCTTATCGGGATTGGAGCGGAAAATATAGTTCAGCGACTGCCCCACCTTCTTTTCCGAGGGGGTAAAGCCCGGTCGCTCGGCATTGGTGGACTCGCACAGCAGCATCAAAACGCCCTTGTTTCCAAGCTCACCAAGGCGCGCCACGTTCATCATCTCGCCCTGAATGGGGGTGATGTCCAGCTTGAAGTCGCCCGTGTGCAGTACGGTGCCGAGCGGCGTATGGATCGCAAGACAGCAGGCATCCGCGATCGAGTGGTTGACACGGATGAATTCCACATTCAGCGCGCCTGCACGAACCGTGCTTCCCGCCGAAACGGTACGCAGATCGGCCTGCCAGGGAAGCGCGTGCTCCTGCAGCTTGTTCTTGATGATACCGACCGTGAGCTTTGTGCCGTAGATCGGGGTATTGACGGTGCGCAGCACATACGGAATGGCACCGATGTGATCCTCATGCCCGTGCGTCAGGAAAATTCCGCGCAGGCGGTGCTGATTCTGTTCAAGATAGGTCACGTCCGGGATCACAAGATCCACACCCAGCATATCTTCATCAGGGAATGCGAGTCCGCAATCCACTGCAATCATATCGTTTTCGTATTCGATCACCGTCAGGTTCTTGCCGATCTCCTGCAAGCCACCCAGCGGTATAATGCGGATCTTACCCTTGCTCTTGCCCTTTCTCGGCTCGGGCGCGGCGTTCCTTACCGCTTGCTTTTTCACTTCTTTTTTGACAACGCGTCTCGCGTCCTTTTTTTCCTCTTGCCCGATCTCTTTTTTTATCTTCGGCATAATTCCTCCTTGATTTTTTGAAGATCCGTCATCAAGTCACCCCTGTGCTCGGCCGTTTTTGGCACGGTATCACGTCCCCCCGCGCGCACGCGCCGACGGGCGATCTTACAATTTGGATCGATTCATTCATACTATTATACACCCAAGCGAGATTCTTGTCAAGTATTCAAAAGCCAATGAGGGCGCGCAGCAGCAAAAAAATGCCCGCCCCCAGCAAAAAGCCGAGCAAAAAAAGCAACACGCCCCGTCCGCGGTGACGCCGCCGTGCAAAATATCCGCTTCCCGCCCCGATGATGCGATTGGCCTCTGCCAGCATATCACCGCGTGGCAGTGTGGGCTTTTCGCGGCGCAGAATAAAATACGCGTGCTCAAACAGCGCGCTGTCCTGCGTTTGCAATACGATCATTTCTCTCTGACAACCCTTGAGCATAGTTTCACCTCCGTTTTCTACCATTCTTGCCGTTTTCCGCATTTCTCAATCATCCAAAAAAGCCGCAAAACGCATACCGTATGCCCCCTTATCGACAAAAAAGCAGAAAATTCCCGATAAATGCAGGCGGCCGTCCTCTAAAAATGTGAAGTTTCCATAAATTCCCATTTTTGGCTATTGACAACCATATTTCGACCTCGTATAATAAGAATGAGGGCGACTCCTGTCGCTTCCTGCAAAAATCCGTAAAATCAAATGGGGGGAGTATTATGAGAGCAACCGGAATTACCCGTCGAGTCGATGATCTTGGACGTTTTGTCCTGCCTGCTGAGATCCGCCGCACGCTGGATATTGCTTTGGGCGATGCGCTGGAGATCTTTACGGATGGCGATCGCATCATCCTCAAAAAATACGAGCCGTCCTGCACCTTCTGTGAAAGCGCGGATGACGTGATTCCCTTTGGCGACAAGCGCATCTGCCGCGCGTGCTTAAAAAAATTAAAGGCGCTGTGATGCGATGATCGATCTGGCATTTGTTCCGCAGCCGATCCCCTGTGCGCGCGATGCGCAAAGCCGAGCCGCGCATGCGCGGCTCGCGGCGCTCCTGCATGCGCACGGAATCTGTGCAACGGCCGTCGAGCGCACGCCGTCGGGGCGCCCCTTTCCGGTCGGGCTTCCGCACGTGGATTTCAGCATCTCGCACACACAAGGGCTGTCTGTCGTGGCACTGTGCACCGTGCCTGAAGGCGAAAACGCGCCCCGCATCGGCGTTGACGTAGAGCACATCGGTTCACTCGCGTCATCGCACATCATGCGCCTTGCAGAGCGTTTTTTTGCCCCCTGCGAGCGTGCGTTCCTTGAGACGCATAAGGATGATGTTCTCCACGCATTCGCCACGGTATTCACAAGAAAAGAGGCCCTTGCAAAATGCCGCGGCGACGGGCTATCACACCATCTGCGCACAACCGACACGATGCAAGAGGGCTTTGAGCAAGCCGAGCATGTGCGCTTTTCTACCCCCGATGCACCTGCGGGATATTGTATTACACTTTGCACGCAGGCCCAAAGCTCGCTCTGATAAACAAAAACAGTCCCCGCACGCCGTGCGGGGACTGTTTTTGTTGCAATTACTCCTCAACCAACTGAATCAGAGCCATCTCTGCGGCATCACCGCGACGGGGACCCATCTTGTAGATGCGGGTGTAACCACCGTTACGGGTCTCATACTTGGGAGCGATCTCGTTGAACACCTTCGTGACAACATCCTCCTTCGTAATATATGCCAGAGCAGCACGGCGGCTGGCGAGTGTATTCTTCTTGCCAAGCGTGATCATCTTCTCTGCCATGGAACGGACCTCCTTTGCTCTTGCAAGCGTGGTCTCCACGGTACCGTTCTCCAGCAGGTAGGTCACGAGCCCACGCAGCATCGCATTGCGGTGCTCGGTGGGTCTGCCGAGTTTTCTTCCGGGCATGGTATTCCCTCCTATACTTTAGCTGTAGTAGCGCTTACTCCTCTTCCTTCTTCAGGTCGAGACCGAGCGAGCGCAGTTTCTGAATAACTTCCTCAAGCGACTTCTTGCCGAGGTTGCGGACCTTGATCATGTCCTCCTCGGTGCGATTGGTCAGATCTTCCACCGTGTCAATGCCGGCGCGCTTCAAGCAGTTGAAGCTGCGAACCGACATGTCAAGCTCTTCAATGGTCATCTCAAGGACCTTTTCCTTGATGGTCTCCTCGCGTTCGACCATGATCTCTGCCTTCTTTGCCTCATCGGTGAGATTGACAAACAAGTTGAGATGCTCGTTGAGGATCTTGGCTCCAAGAGAAATCGCGTCCTTGGCTGTGATCGTGCCGTTCGTGAGAACGTCGATGGTCAGCTTGTCAAGATCGGTAATGTTACCGACGCGCGTATTCTCCACGGTATAATTCACCTTGTAGACAGGCGTATAGATAGAGTCGGTGTAGATCGTGCCGATGGGTGCGCTGACATTTGCGCCCAGTGCCAGTGCGGCATTCTGCTTGTTGCGCTCCTGCGATACGTAGCCACGACCGTGATCAAAGGTCAACTCCATATAGAAATGCTCGTTCTCAGCAACCGTTGCGATATGATGCGCGGGATTGAGGATCTCAAGATCGGCATCCTGCTTGATGTCACCTGCGGTTACCTCGCAAGGACCCGTCACATCGATGATCGCGGTCTTGACCGTATTGCTGAAGAGCTTTGCCGTGATACCCTTGACGTTGAGGACGATCTCCGTCACATCCTCGGTGACGCCGGGAACGGTCGAAAATTCATGAAGGACACCGTCGATCTTGATGCTTGTGACTGCAACACCCTGCAGGGAGCTGAGCATGATTCTGCGCAACGAGTTGCCCAGAGTGATACCATAGCCACGCTCCAGGGGATCCACGACAAACGTACCGCTGGTGCCATCCTCGCTCAGATGAGCGATGGTAATATTCGGCTTTTCAATTTCAAGCATTCTAGTAACCCCTCCTTCTTAAATGTGTGCCGCACATGCGGCGATTTGCATTGAGATGCCCTCAGGCGGCGCAATTCTGCCCGCCTTGCGGCAGGATTACTTCGAGTACAACTCGACGATGAGCTGCTCGTTGAAGTCGAAATCGATATCCTCGCGTGCGGGAAGTGCAACGACCTTTGCAGTTGCGTTCTCGCGGTTGACCTCAAGCCACTTGGGAGAAAGTCTGCTTGCAAGACCTTCCATAAGGCTCTTGATCTTGGCGTTGTCGCGTGCGCCTTCCTTGATTGCGATGACGTCGCCAACCTTTACGGTGATGGAAGGAATGTTGACCTTCTTGCCGTTGAGGGTGAAGTGCGCGTGCAGCACGAGCTGACGTGCCTCCTTGCGGCTCTCGGCCATACCCATACGGTAGACCACGTTGTCAAGTCTGCGCTCCAGCAGGACCAGCAGATTCTCACCGGTCATGCCGCTCTGACGCTCTGCCTCTGCATAGCAGTTACGGAACTGGGTCTCGAGGACGCCGTAGTATCTCTTGGTCTTCTGCTTCTCGCGAAGCTGCATACCATACTCACGAACCTTCTTGTTCGCTGCACCGTGCTGGCCGGGAACCGTGCTTCTGCGATCGATCGCGCACTTGCCGGTCATGCAACGCTCACCCTTGAGGAACAGCTTGGTGCCCTCACGGCGGCAAAGACGGCACACAGGGCCTGTATATCTAGCCATTTTTCGTTACCTCCTTGTAAATATCAAACGCGGCGACGCTTGGGCGGGCGGCAGCCGTTATGGGGGATCGGCGTTACATCCTTGATCATCGTGACCTGAAGGCCGACAGCCTCCAGCGCACGGATGGCGGATTCACGTCCGGAGCCGGGACCCTTTACGTAGACCTCAACGGTCTTCAGGCCATGCTCCATCGCAGCCTTTGCAGCCTGCTCTGCAGCGGACTGTGCGGCGAAGGGAGTCGACTTGCGGGAGCCCTTGAAACCGAGCTCACCGGCAGATGCCCAAGAAATGGCATTGCCTGCAACATCGGTTACAGTAATGATGGTGTTATTGAAAGTTGCGCTGATATGCACAGCACCCTTCTCAATATTTTTGCGCTCGCGGCGTTTCTTGACGACTTTCTTAACGTTTGCCATGTTTACGCCTCTCCTTTACTTCTTCTTGTTCGCAATGGTCTTTGCGGGACCCTTACGAGTTCTTGCGTTGGTCTTGGTTCTCTGACCTCTAACGGGCAGGCCCTTTCTGTGGCGAATACCGCGGTAGCAGTTGATTTCGACCAGACGCTTGATGTTCAGTGCGACATCACGACGAAGATCACCCTCTACATGGTAGGAGTTCTCAATCTCGTCACGCAGCTTGGCGACCTCGGCCTCGGTCAGATCCTTGGCACGGGTATCGGGATTGATACCGGTCTTAGCGAGGATGTCGTTTGCGCTCTTACGGCCGATGCCGTAGATATAGGTCAGTGCAATTTCCACTCTCTTTTGATTGGGAATATCAACACCTGCAATACGAGCCATAGTTATTTACCTCTTTCTTCAGTGTGGGGATTAGCCCTGTCTCTGCTTGTGCTTGGGATTCTCACAGATGACCATTACGTGGCCCTTTCTTTTGATAATCTTGCACTTTTCGCAGATCTTTTTAACGGAAGGCTTTACTTTCATTTGTCACACCATTCCTTTCATCTAAAATGTTTGATTCAAAGAATCATTTTGCACGCCAGGTAATGCGCCCCTTGGTGAGGTCGTACACAGACACCTCAATGGTAACGCGGTCACCGGGCAGAATACGGATATAGTTCATACGCAGCTTGCCGGAAATGTGCGCGGTCACGATATGACCGTTCGGCAATTTTACTTTGAAGGTGGCATTGGGCAGCGCCTCAACGACCGTACCCTCAAATTCAATTACATCATCTTTAGCCATGAATAAATTCTCCTGTTTGTCAGTATATTTGCGATCATTCGCCAATTTCGACTTCTGTCAGATTAACAACACCGTCGGGCGTCAGCGCCACGGTATTTTCGTAATGTGCAGAAAGCTTGCCGTCGATGGTTTTTACTGTCCAACCGTCGGAAAGCTGTCGCACCTCAAACGAGCCCTGATTGATCATCGGCTCAATGGCGATCACCAGTCCCTCGCACAGGCGGGGGCCGCGACCGGGGGTGCCGTAGTTCGGTACGTCGGGTGACTCGTGCACCGCGCGGCCCACACCGTGCCCCACGTACTGCCGCACGGCACTGAAGCCCTGCTCGCGCACGTAGGAGTCAATGGCGTAGCCAACGTCACCGATACGGTTCCCTGCCTTAACGGCAGCCATACCGCGATAAAAGCTCTCCTTGGTTGCGGCAATCAGTCTTGCCGCCTCCTCGCTGACACGCCCCACCGCAAAGGTGCGCGCGCTGTCACCGTGAAAGCCCTTATAACAGGCGCCAACGTCGATCTTTACGATATCGCCCTCCTGCAAGATACGCTTGTCGGACGGAATACCGTGAATGACCTCGTCGTTGATGCTGATACAAGCAGACCCGGGAAAGCCGTAAAGCCCGAGAAACGAGGGCTTGGCACCCCGCCCCTCGATATGCTGACGGATCAGCGTATCGAGTTGCTTGGTACTGATACCCTCACGGATATGCTCGCGTGCTACGAGCAAGGCTTCACCCGTGATACGCCCCGCCTCGCGCATGAGCGCAATTTGCTGGGAGTTCTTGATCTGTATCATATCAAAGTCGTGAAAGCGCTTCGAATACGAGGCGCGTGGTGTCGGCAACCTCCTCTTGACCCTGTACCGTCAGCAGCAGGCCCTTGTCGGCGTAAAACGCCTTCAGCGGCTCGGTCTGCGTGTGGTAGGTCTCAAGACGCTTGGTTACCGTTTCGGGTGCGTCGTCCTTACGAATGTAAAGCGCGGCACCGCATTTGTCGCAAATACCTTCCTTTTGGGAGGGCTTGTAAAGCACATGGTAAGATGCTCCGCACGTGCATACGCGACGTCCGGACATGCGTTGTACAATGGTTTCGTCAGCCACCTCAATGGTGAGGACGGCATCGATTTTAACACCCATCGCGTCCAGTGCCTCAGCCTGAGGGACCGAACGCGGAAAGCCGTCAAGAATGAAACCGTTCTTGCAGGCATCGGATGTCAGATATTCCTTGATGATACCAATCACAATTTCGTCGGGCACCAGCTTGCCGTCGTCAATGTAGGACTTTGCCGTTTGACCGAGCGCAGTACCTGCCTTGATGGCGGCACGCAGAATGTCGCCCGTGGAAATTGAGGGGATGTTCCATTTTTCTGAAATCTTTTCGGACTGGGTGCCCTTACCGGCACCCGGAGCCCCCATCAGAATCAAGTTCATAGGTTCCTCCGTAAAAATGCGGGAGCAATATCAGCCAAGGAAGCCCTTGCTTGCGCGCAGGCTGAGCTGTGCTTCAAGATCACGTACAGTCTCAAGTGCAACACCGACCACGATCAGCAGCGAGGAGCCGCCGAAGGTCAGAATGCTGAAATCGGGCATAGCCATCGTGGGATTCAGGGTCTTGATCGCGGTGGTTACCACCGAAACAAGCATAGGAGCACCTGCCACGATGCAAAGGAAGAATGCACCGATCAGAGTCACGCGCTTGAGGATCTTCTGAATATACTGCACGGTGGGACGGCCGGGACGCATGCCGCGCACGGAGCCGCCGTTTTGTGCAATATTGTTCGCTACCTCTACGGGGTTGAAGGAAATCAGCACGTAGAAGTAAGAGAACGCGATGATCAAGAGCAAATATACAACCAGATAAGGCCAGGTTGTGGGAGCAAAGAAGCTTTCAACAAACTTCTTAAAACCATTTTCCGTGTTCGAAATGAACGCGGTAATGGTGGCGGGGATAGACACGATGGAGCTTGCGAAGATGATCGGCATAACGCCCGTCATGTTCAGCTTGATGGGCAGGTTGGTGGCCTGACCGCCGTACATTTTACGACCAACCACGCGCTTGGCGTACTGGATCGGAATGCGGCGCTCGGAGTTGGTTACCCAAACCACGAACCCAACGGTTACTACCACAACGGCAAGCACACCGACAGCGATCAGCACGCCGATCGCCCAGTGGTAAATGCCGTTCATGATCACGCCGTTCCAAAGGGAAAGCGCCATGCTGGGCAGGCGGGAGATGATGTTGGCAAACAGGATAATGGAAATGCCGTTGCCAATACCCTTCTCGTTGACCAGCTCTGCCAGCCACATAACGAGTGCGGCACCTGCGCAGAAGGCGGCGTTGATGACAAGCATAGCAAACCAGTCACTCTTTACGAGCCAGCCCTGGCTCTTGAGAAGCATGCTGTAGCCGTAGCTGGTAACAACTGCCAATGCAATGGTGACGTAGCGCGTAAGGGCTGCGATCTTCTTTTGGCCGTTTGCACCATCCTTTGCCCAGCGCTCAAGTGCGGGGATCGCAATCGTCAAGAGCTGGATCACGATGGAGGCCGTGATATAAGGGCTGACGGACAAGGCGAACAGTGTTGCATACTGCATAGCACCGCCCGACAAAATGCTCATAAGCCCGAGCACGGAGGAGCCGTAAAGGCTCTCAAACGAGGTAGAAATGTCTGCACTGACGTACGGGACACAAATACAAGCACCAAGGCGATAAAGGAGGACGATAAACAATGTGAAGAGCATCTTCTTTTGGAGTTCCGGTGTCTTCCACGCGTTCTTTAACGTCTTAAACATCCTTATACCTCCTCGGTCTTTCCACCTACTGCTTCAATCTTTTCTTTCGCGGTTGCGGAAAAGACGGATGCTTTAACGGTTAATTTCTTGGTCAACTCACCGTTGCCGAGAACCTTCAGACCGTCGTTTGCCCTGCGAATGATCTTCTTCGCAAGCAAAGCCTCAAGATCAACAACTGCACCGTCCTCAAATACGTTGAGTGCAGC
>JAFQUG010000255.1 GCA_017408625.1 Clostridia bacterium
ACGGGTGACAGGACTTGAACCTTGTACATCCTACACAGAATCTTGATTGCAAATACCCCAAGAACCGTAGGGTGCGACGTCCCCGACGCACCGGGCGGGCGCAATGAAATTATTACATTGTAAAGAAGCAAATTTTGCAGGACGGGCTGTCGAGGACGTCAGCCCCTACCGATGGACGGCTTACATAATTGGCGGTGACGCAGGAGATTCTTGAATCTCCCCTACGATGATTTCACGGCTCATGCTTCGTGTCGCGCTGTTTGAAAAAATTATATACAATTTCTACAATAATATAAGCCAAATCCGTTTGACAACCCGCATCTTGTGTGCTATAATTAACTTAGATAAATATGCTTTTGAAGGGAGAATGACATGAACATCCATACCCTTATCCGCGCCCTTGTGGACTACGCCATCGACTGCGAGCTGGCCTGCCGCGAGGACGAGTCTTATATGATCAATTCGCTGCTGACCACGCTGGGATTGACCGAATACGCAGAGCCCGAAGAGAAGGTGAGCGGCCTGCCGCTTGACCGGATCCTTGGTCAGATGTGCGACTATGCATACGAGCAGGGCTTGATCGAATCCAATACCGTGGTGTACCGCGACCTTTACGATACCGCGCTGATGAACGCCGTGACCCCCAGACCCGGCGAGGTCATCCGCACCTTCCGCACGCTGTATAAGAACGATCCCGAGGCTGCGACCGACTATTTCTATAAGCTCAGCCGCGACTGCAACTATATCCGCACCGACCGCATTGCCAAGAACCTTTGCTGGCAGTATGAGGGCAAGTACGGAACCTTAGATATCACTGTCAATCTCTCCAAGCCCGAAAAGGACCCCAAGGCGATTGCCGCAGCGCGTCTGCTGCCGCCCTCGGGCTATCCCAAATGCGCTTTGTGCCATGAAAACGAGGGCTATGCCGGCACGGTCAGCCGCGCCGCGCGTCAGACTCTGCGTCAGATCCCCATTACCATGGCAGGGCAGGCGTGGTATCTGCAGTATTCTCCCTACGTGTACTATAACGAGCATTGCATTGCGCTCTCGGCCGAGCACCGACCCATGAAGATCGACCGCGCCATGTTTGAAAAGCTGCTGGACTTCGTGGAGATCTTCCCGCACTACTTCATCGGCTCGAATGCCGATCTGCCTATCGTGGGCGGCTCGATCCTCTCGCATGACCACATGCAGGGTGGCCACTACACCTTTGCCATGGCACGCGTGGGCAAGGAAAGCGATCTTTGGTTCCGCGGCTTTGAGGACGTGCAGGCAGAGCTTTTGCACTGGCCCTTGACCACCATTCGCCTGCGCAGCACGGGCAAGGCACGTCTGGTGGCACTGGCCGACAAGATTCTGACTGCTTGGCGCAGCTATACCGACGCAGACGCCATGATCTTTGCCGAGACAGAGGGCAAGCCGCACAATACCATCACCCCCATCGCGCGTATGGCGCAGGACGGAAAGAGATACGAGCTGGATCTGGTGCTGCGCAACAATCTGACCACCGACGAGCATCCCCTGGGACTTTACCACCCCCACGAGGAAAAGCATCATATCAAGAAAGAGAATATCGGCCTGATCGAGGTTATGGGCTTAGCAGTTCTTCCCGCAAGGCTTTCTTCCGAGATGGAGCTGCTTAAGACCGCCATTCTGAACGGCACTGACCCCGCAAGCATTCCCGAGCTGGAAAAGCACGCCGCATGGGCGGAGCAGCTCAAAAAGCAATACACCTTTACCGAGCAGAATACCGCCGACATCCTGCGCCGCGAGATCGGCCGCGTGTTTGAGGCGGTGTTAGAGGACGCGGGCGTTTACCGCTGCACGCCCGAGGGCAGAGCGGC
The DNA here is from genome assembly GCA_017408625.1 of Clostridia bacterium. The sequence goes on from JAFQUG010000255.1 coordinate 1,845, forward strand.
ATTTGCGCGCTTTGTTGATACGGTCAACGCGCAGTGAGAGGGGCTTGCATGAAAAAATTCATTGTTGGAACGGCATTGTTGATTGCCGCACTTTGCTTGCTTTGCGCCTGTGACGGTGCACAGGACGGCAAAAACGGCAAAAGTGCCTATGAGATTGCCGTGGAGCACGGCTTTGTGGGCGACGAGCGGGCCTGGCTTGACAGCCTGCGCGGGCAAGATGGCCAGAATGGCATAGATGGTGCGCAAGGCGCACCGGGAGAGCCCGGTAAGGACGGTGCGCAGGGCACACCGGGAGAGCCCGGCAAGGACGGAGCAAGCGGAGCTGATGGCAAGAGCGCGTATCAGATTGCAGTCGAATACGGCTATCAAGGCACTGAACAGGAATGGATCGCGCAGTTTTCGGGCAAGGTCAGCGAGGACGGTATCATCAGCGCGTTTGTGGATGACAATTATCATTTGATCTTGGTCAAAGCGGACGGCTCACATCTGGACGCAGGCTACGTTGGCACGGTGGTCACTCCCGGTGGCTCGACCGTGCTTGGTAAGGATGCCGACGGATATCTGATTGTGGACGAATGGGTCAGCACGACGGGAAATCTCAACGTGCGTTCTACGCCCGAGGTCAAGTCTGACTGGAGCAACGTGGTGACCACGCTCAAGGCAGGCGAGAGCATCGCACGTGTGGGGATCGACGAGCAAAGCGGCTGGAGCAAGGTGGTCTGGAAAGGACAGGTGTGCTACGCCTCGTCCAAGTATCTGACCCTGCAAAAGCAAACGTCAAGCATCAAGGCAAACGTGGCGGATCGCTACGTTTTGACCGTGGGTGAGCAGACATGGCTTTACAGCGCGCAGCTGACAAACGGTTTGCCTGCGGGTGCGCACGTGTCGTATCACTTCTCCGGTAGCGGGGAATGTGTTATGACCGACGAGGGCTTTGGCATTACCCCAAGTGTAGCCGGCACGTATACGCTGACGGTTACGGTTGGACAGACCGTCGATGGCAAATATAGCATTGCATATCAGAAAACCGCGCAGGTCGTGGCGGTAGATAAGCAGGAATTGGTATTGAGCGGTGTGGTGATCGGAGACAGCCGCATTGGCGACGGCACTATGGTAGGAACGCTTCAGCAGACCTTTGGAGACTCTCTGACACTGCTTGGCACAAGACAGAACAAGCAAGGCGTACTGCACGAGGGCAGAGGAGCGTGGAGCACGGTGAATTATCTGACCTCACAGACTGCATTTGGCGTCGAAAACGCGTTTTACAATCCCGAAAACGCGCAGACCGAGCCGCATACGGGCAAGACGCACTACTTTGATTTTGCGTACTATCTGGCGCAAAACGGTTACCAAGCTCCCGATTTCGCGGTCATTTGCCTTGGCGCAAACGACGTGTATTCCGAGGAATCTGTGTATTTTGTGGATGCCATGATCGCGTCGATCAAGGCGGCTACGGACGGCAAGACCCGCGTATTTGTGCTGACTGAGTACCAAAGTCCCGAGAGTGGCTATATGCTCAGCACCAAGGGCACCGATATCGCGCAAAAGCGCGCGAATCAGTTTGCGTATTTCGACCTGCAGACGGCTGTGTTTGCGGGCAGAGAAGATGAAGGCGTGTATTTGGTGAGCAACTACGCCGCCGTCAACGATACCGAGCATTGGCAGAGAAATGCCGACGAATATATCATTGACGCCGTGCACCTGAGCGTAGAGGGCTACGTCGCAGAGACAAGAGTGCTTGAG
>JAFQUG010000256.1 GCA_017408625.1 Clostridia bacterium
ACTCATAGATAAATCCTCCAAATATGTTTTTTTAGTTTTGACTGGCATGTCATACTAATTATACCATATTTGGAGGATTTCCTCTCATCGGCAGAGCCTCTATTGAACCACGCGACTATCGCGTGGTTTTCGTTTTTCAAACAAACGTAGGGGAGGAGTATTTGCAAGCAAATTCATCCTCCCCTACGACAAATCAAAGATTCCAATCTGCAATCTGTGCACAGGATATCACCTTTTCTGCCAGCATTCCCTTATTGTAATAATAATGATTCGCCGCCTCGTAGCCGATGCGGGGATTTTTTTGCATCAGGACATACAAGTCAAGCGCGGTCTGCAGCTCGTCCTTGGCAATCATTCGCATGCGTTCGGTGTTTCCCTGCTCCCTTGCAAGAATAAAGCAGATTTGTGCGTAAGAGGAGCGGAAAATGGCATCGGCTGCTTTAGCCATTTGGACAAATTCGCAATCGGGCATGCCTTCAAGCAAGGCAACTCCCGTGCTCCAGCCCTCGCTGAGCATGCGCCATTGCTCGGCATACACCTCGCGCGGATAGATCGCACGCCAAAAGTCCAGCGCGTCGTAGGAGTAGCAGGTCATGGTCACGGGAAAGTTGCTCGGGCTTGCATAAAGCAGATTGGAGGGGCCTGCGTTCTGCGGGCCGTAGTAAAGGCTGCGCACATCAAACGGAAAGGCAGAAAAAGCCTCGGAGAAAGCCCAGGAGGCCTTCCTCACGGTATCTGCCCACTCGCCAAACTCATGCGTCAGAAGCGAAAAATACGCTTGCTCGGAAGGATCCTTCAGACACTCGGATGCGATTTTGAGGCTGATCGAGGGATATCCCCCAAGCGTCCAGGAAAGCATCAGATGCTCCACGCCTGCCAAGCGGAGCCCCATCATGTGCTCGCGGATCAAGTCAAACACGGGCAAGTACGGCAAGGTGCTGCACTCCCAGCTGGAATTGACCTGCACCTTAGCCGATACTTGGTGGCCGCGCGCTTTTGCATACTCCCACACGCTCTTTGCAAGCGGTGCGGGACCGGGGATTGAAATGCTGTAATCGCGCACGCATCCATGCACGCCGCCGCGCTCAAATTCCAGCATGGCCTCGCTGTTGCTTTGTATGATGATCTCGGGCGGCAGCATATCAATGCACGCGCGCATCTGCTGCTCGGTCATGTAATCATCCCACGCCCATGTCCATGCGATGGTACGCATTTTTGGATCAACCGCTCTCGATTCCTCGGAGATCGCGCAAAGCACCTCGGCAACCAAGGTCTCAATCGGCACGTCGCGGCACACGGGACATTCCTCGCCGCTCATACGCGACTTACAATGCGTCAGATTTTCCGAGCAGGTGATGGCGAAAAATCCGCCGAGTCCGGGCGCGCTCTCGCACAACGTGCGCACGGCAGAGCGCAGGTATGCCATGACCGCGGGATTCTGCGTGCAAAGCGCGCTGTACTCCGCGTCTGTTTTACCAAGCAACTCGGGATGCGCCTCAAAGAACGCGTTGGGCATGCATCTTGGCTCATTGAGGTACAGATAGACCTTGATATCGTAGGCCGCCGCACGCGCGATCAGCTCGCGCAAGCGCGCTTGACGCATCTGCCAACCTTCGGAATACGACTCGTCAAACGAAAAAGGCACAAGCTGATACAAAAGAGCAGGCAGCCACACGGCGTTGACACCCAGCTCGCGGTACATAGACAGCATTTCATCGGGGTAAGAGAGCGAAATATCCGCATCAAGTGCCGTTGCGTAAAGCCCACAATAGGAATAGATCAGGCGCAGTCTGTCCGTGCTCTGCACATCGCTCCCCTGCTTGCCCCCTTCAAAAAACGCAAACGGAGGCTTGCCATCAAAAATGCCCGAAAAGTGCTGCTTGACAATCGCCTTGATGCGAGAAAGCTGCGCCTTTTGCGCCTTGTTAAGCACGGGTAGTTCGATCTTCTCGCAATAAGGCTTGTAGCCGCCCAGCTTTTCACCGAAAAAGTCGTCCTCCTTGAGCGCACTTGCCAGTCTTTCCTCGCTCCAATCAAGCAAAAGCAGTAAACTTTCATAAGGCAGGAGATGCCAAGCATTTCGGATGGTGGTGATATAGCCGCGCGTCTGCCATGCGGGGTTGACCTTTTGTGCGGGCAGCCCCATCTCGTCAGCCGCTTGCAAAATGGCAGAGATCGGCAGCTCCAGCGCAAGCGCGATGCGCTCTGCGGGTACGGTCTCCCACAAACGGAACACAGCCGCATGAAAGCGGCTTGGGAAATGCGGGAACTCCATGTGCGCCTCGGGGCGCACGGGCGGCAATTTCGGATAAGACATAAGCACCTCCGTCAACATTATGCCACCATTATAGCATAAGCCCATACTCTTTGCAAGATAATCGAATGCAGAAATTGCTTTATCTTGCTAAAATGACTTGCAAAATCATTTTCCCTATGCTACAATAAGATATCACCCATATGGAGGTATTTTATGGAATTCAGCGTCAATCATCCCATAATCTTTATCATGGTGGGTGCCATTATCGCGCTGGTATTGGCACAGTCGGTCTTTTTCTTAGTGCGCGCGGTCAAAAGAGCCAAAGAGCTCGGCATCGCCAAAGGCACCGTGACCAAGACCATCACCTCGGCAGCGCTTTTCACCATCGCACCCGCAGTTGCCATCTTAGTCGGCGTGGTCGCGCTCTCCAAGAGCCTTGGCTTGGCTCTGCCCTGGCTGCGACTTTCGGTCATCGGCTCGATCACCTACGAGACCGTGGCTGCAGGTAACGCAATCGAGGCTGCAGGACAAACCATGAGCGAGCTTGTGTCCGATCCTTCCATCTTTATCACCATTGCCTGGGTCATGACCGTGGGCATTGCGGCAGGCCTTGTATTCGTTCCCTTTGTCACCAAAAAGCTGCAGAGCGGCATGTCCAAGATTGGCATGAAGGATAAAAAGTGGGGCGAGATCTTTAACAACGCCATGTTCCTTGGTATGATCTCGGCATTCCTGGGCTACGTATTCTGCGATGTGGGGCTGATCATCAAGGGCGACACCTCGGGACTGATCCCCGTGTGCGTCATGGCGGTTTCGGCCGTGGTCATGGCAGTGCTTGGCTTGATTGCCACCAAGTCCAAAATCCGTTGGCTGACCGATTACGCGCTGCCTGTCAGCCTGGTTGCAGGCATGGCCAGCGCCATTCCCTTTACTGCATTACTTGGAGGAGGTGCTTGATCATGAAGAAAACGATGTCATATATGGATAGCGTCCACCATTACGGACGCATTTGGGGCATTATTGTGGGCATCGTCCTGCTGCTTTTCCCCATAGCACTTTCTCTGATCTTTGGTGTGTTCCCCAACTGGAGCGTGCTGCTCAAGGGCGTCATTGCCACCGCTCCCATGTACTGGGCGGTGGGTATCGTCGAGATCTTTACCTACGTGCCCATGCTTGGTGCAGGCGGCACCTACCTCTCCTTTATCACGGGTAACATTTCCAACTTAAAGCTGCCCTGCGCCATCGACGCTATGGAGCGCGCAGGCGTCAAGGCAAGCGACGAGGAGGGCGAGGTCATTTCCACCATCGCCATCGCGGCATCCAGTATCGTAACCACGCTGATCATCATCCTGGGCGTGATCTGCATCGTGCCGCTGACTCCCGTGCTGGAAGCGCCCGTGCTCGCGCCCGCGTTTGACATGATCCTGCCCGCGCTGTTCGGCGGCCTGGCTGTGGTATTCATCTCCAAGAATCTCAAGCTTTCCATCGCGCCCGTCATTCTGATGCTTACGCTGTTCATCTTCATCCCCGCGCTCAACGCAGGCACGGTGGGTATTATGGTACCCGTGGGCGTGATCGTGACCGTGATCTACGCAAGAATTCTTTACAAGAAAGGAGCACTTTGATCTATGTGGGCCATTCCGATCGTTGCAATCATCGTCATTTTTCTTGCCGTCATTCTGATCCGTGCGCTGGCGTTCAAGCCAAAGGCGCAGCCGCCCGTGGACGAGACCCCCGTGGAATTTGACCGCGAGCGCGCCACCGAGTCGCTTCGCACGCTTGTGCGTTGCAAGACGGTCTCCTACCGCGACCCCTCGCTTGAGAACGACGCGGAGTTTGAAAAGCTGATTGACTCTCTTCCCTCTCTTTATCCAAACGTTTTTGCCACCTGCACCATGCAGCGCATGCCCGATCGCGGACTGCTGTTTCATTGGAAGGGCAAGACAGACGGCAATCCTGCCGTGCTCATGGCACATTACGACGTTGTGCCGGTCAACGAGGACGCATGGGACGTACCCGCATTCGAGGCCATCTTAAAGGACGGATGCGTTTGGGGACGCGGAACCTTGGACACCAAGGTCACCTTCAACGGCATTCTGTTTGCGGCCGATACGCTGATCTCCCAAGGCTTCACCCCCGAATGCGACGTATATTTCGCGTTTTCGGGCGGCGAGGAGGTCAACGGCAAGGGTGCTGTGCACATTGTTGATTACTTTGAGCAGAACAAGATCGAGCCCGCGTTCGTGCTGGACGAGGGCGGTGCCGTGGTCGAGAACGTATTCCCCGGTGTCAAAGCCCCCTGCGGCATGATCGGCATTGCCGAGAAAGGCATGATGGACGTCAAATACACCGTCAAGTCGGGCGGCGGTCACGCCTCCGCGCCCAAGCCTGGCGCGCCCGTTGACAGACTGAGCAAAGCTTGTGTGCGTATGGTCGGTCATCCCTTCAAGGCAAAGCTCACTCCCCCCGCGGCCAAGATGTTTGATACGCTTGGCTGTCATTCCTCCTTTGTTTACAAGGTCATTTTCGCCAATATCCGCCTGTTCTTGCCCGTGCTGGACATGATCTGCAAAAAGGGCGGCGGCGAGCTCAATGCGCTCATGCGCACCACGGTCGCCTTTACCCAGATGCAGGGCTCTTCGGCCTCCAACGTCATTCCGCCCGAAGCGTCGCTGGTATCCAACATCCGCCTCAATCCCGCGGATGACATGGACTCGGCGCTTGCCTATATCAAAAAAACGGTCAAGGACGAAAACGTCGAGGTTACCTGCCTGCACGGCATGAACCCCAGCCGCATCTCGCGCACCGATTGCGCGGGCTGGGATAAGGTGGCAAGCGCGGTGGCGTCCACCTGGAAGGGGTGCATCGTCTCGCCTTATCTCATGGTGCAATGCTCGGATTGCCGCCATTGGGGCCGCATTTCGGATCGCGTCTACCGCTTCTCCGCCATGGATCTGACAAGCGCAGAGCGCGCTACAATACATGGCAATAACGAAAAGATCAGACTGGAGACGCTGTACCACTCAGTTGAGTTTTTCATAAGATTGATCAAGAAGTGCTGATTATCACAACAAAAAAAGAGGTTGTCTTTCATGGCAGCCTCTTTTTGCATAACTAAATTAAGATGTGAAAGAGCGTCCGTATGGGAACCCCCACCACCGCAACCGCTTCTCTCGTTTCAAAGCAA